>RGEP01000170.1 GCA_009918225.1 Betaproteobacteria bacterium
CGTGTATCTGAGGCAGGTGCACGGCTCGACGGTGCTCGACCTGGACCGCCAAGACAGCCCGGCTGACAGGCCTGCCATGGCCGATGCAGCCGTGACCACCCGGCTGGACCTGGCCTGTACGGTGTTGGTTGCCGACTGCCTGCCGGTGCTCTTGACCGACCAGCGGGGGCGAGCGGTTGCAGCCGCCCATGCCGGATGGCGAGGCTTGGCCGCAGGCGTTTTGGAAAACACGGTGCAAGCCCTGTGCCGCGCCGCCGCCTGCGACCGTGCCCAGGTGGTGGCCTGGTTAGGGCCCTGCATCGGGCCGCAGGCGTTTGAAGTGGGCCCGGATGTGCTGCAGGCCTTCGGGGTGCCAGCCCATAGCGGCCCAAGCCACGGCCCAAGCCACCCACCGTGCGCCGGCACGAAGCCAACGCCGGGAGAAGGCGCCCCGAATGTCTCGCCTGAGGCGGCCACGGCGTTTCGCTATGCGCCGCGCGCCGATGGCACGCCGCGTTGGCATGCCGACCTGGCCCAACTGGCCCATCAGCGTCTGTGGGCCGCCGGCGTTCGCCAGATCAGCGCCAGTGGCCTGTGCACCGTCAGCGACGCTTCACGGTTCTTTTCGTTCCGGCGAGACGGACTCACCGGCCGCATGGCCGCCAGCATCTGGCGCCGTGGCTGAAGGGGTTGCTGTGCGGGCTCGACGTCGCATGGGGGTGCCCAGGATGTACATCACGACTCCCAGGGGCAGCAGCCCATACAGGGCGAAGGTGAAGAGGGCACCCAGCACCGTCCCCTGCGGCGACAGGGCTTCGACGATGCTCATCATCAGCACCACATACATCCAGGCGATGGCCACCAGGTACATGCATCAGGCTCCAGTTCAAGACAGACGGCCCGCTGGACGCCCACCGCGCGATTGTGCTGAACCGAGTACCCTGCTTGTCATGGCCGGGAAAGATTGCCGAGCTAGAGTCAGGTTATTGAGGCCCGGATAGCAGCAGGAGACGATCATGGCCAAAACCAATTCCAGTCCCAAGCGCAAGACCCCCCCCAGCCCCCAGCCGGGCCCCCTGGGCGACAACGCCCAAGCCTTTGGCCAAGCGGTGGGCGATGCCTTCAAGTCGATGGCGGGGATGAGCCTGCCCCTGCAGGACCTGACGCGGCTGCAGCAACACTACCTGCAGGAGATGACCCAGCTGTGGAACCAGGCCCTGGGCGCGTCCGAACAGCCGGCTCCCCTGAAGGACAGGCGTTTTTCTGCCCAAGCCTGGGCACAGAACCCGATGGCGGCTTTCACCGCGCGCGCCTACCTGCTCAATGCCCGTACGCTGATGGAGATGGCCGAGGCTGTCGAGGCCGACGCCAAGACCAAGGCACGGGTGCGCTTTGCCGTGCAGCAGTGGATCGATGCAGCCAGCCCCTCCAACTTCCTGGCCCTCAATCCGGAGGCGCAGCAAAAGGCAATTGAATCTCAGGGCCAGAGCATCGCCAAGGGCCTGGAGCAACTGCTGGCTGACATCCGTCAAGGTCACATGAGCCAGACGGATGAAACCGTGTTCGAAGTGGGACGCAACGTGGCCACCACCGAGGGAACGGTGGTTTTTGAAAATGAGCTGATGCAGCTCATCGAGTACAAGCCGCTGACCGCGCAGGTGCATGAGCGGCCCATCCTGTTCGTGCCGCCTTGCATCAACAAGTACTACATCTTCCGGCTTCCAGCGTCACCCTCTTGACCACCCTCTTGGACTTCAGCGATACCGGCATCCTGGACATCTTTGTCGATGAACCGATGGTGCAGATGCGGGAAATGACGATCGGAGCCGAGGCACCCAGCGGCCCCGGCCTGTTGAAGGGTGGCGAATTGGCGGCCACTTTCAGCTTCCTGCGGCCCAATGATTTGGTGTGGAACTATGTGGTGGGCAACTACCTCAAGGGTGAAACCCCGCCGCCCTTTGACCTGCTGTACTGGAACTCAGACAGCACCAACCTGCCAGGCCCCATGTACTGCTGGTACCTGCGCCATCTGTACCTGCAAAACGAGTTGCGTATTCCCGGCCGCCTCACCACCTGTGGCGAGTCGGTGGATGTGGGCGCCATCAAGGCTCCGTTCTACCTGTATGCCTCCCGCGAAGACCATATCGTGCCCTGGGATGCCGCCTATCGCAGCACCCAGATGATCAAGGGCAAGAAGCGCTTTGTGATGGGGGCCTCGGGGCATATCGCCGGTGTGATCAATCCCCCGGCCAAGGGCAAACGCCACTACTGGACCCATGACCGTCTGGTGGAATCGGCTCAAGGTTGGTTGGATGCCGCCCGCGAACACCCCGGTTCCTGGTGGACCGACTGGTCTGATTGGTTGGCCTCGCACGCTGGCAAAAAGGTCGCGGCTCCCAAGTCACCGGGAAACCGCCAGCACAAGCCGATTGAGCCTGCGCCGGGCCGCTATGTGAAAGAGAAAGCTTGAGCGGCCTTCGCGCACCGAGCTTGAAAAGCCACCCCCACGACACCCACTTGAATTGAGACTTCAGGAGACCCTCATGAGCCAAGACATCGTCATCGTCGCTGCCACCCGCACCGCGGTCGGCAAGTTCGGCGGAACCCTGGCCAAGACCCCCGCCACTGAACTGGGCAGCGTGGTCATTGCAGAACTGCTGCGGCGCACCGGACTGCCAGCCGATCAAGTGGGCGAGGTGATCATGGGCCAGGTCTTGGCAGCAGGGGCAGGGCAGAACCCGGCCCGTCAGGCCATGATGAAGGCCGGCTTGGCCAAGGAGACCCCCGCGCTGACCATCAATGCGGTGTGCGGATCGGGCCTCAAGGCCGTGATGTTGGCGGCGCAGGCGGTGGCCTGGGGCGACAGCGAGATCGTGATCGCCGGTGGCCAGGAGAACATGAGTGCCAGCCCCCATGTGGTGTTGGGCAGCCGTGATGGCCAGCGCATGGGCGACTGGAAGATGATCGACTCGATGATCGTGGACGGCTTGTGGGACGTGTACAACCAGTACCACATGGGCATCACGGCGGAGAACGTGGCCAAGGCGCACGGCATCACGCGCGACATGCAAGACGCCTTGGCCTTGGGCTCTCAGCAAAAGGCCGCTGCCGCGCAAGACGTTGGCAAGTTCGTGGATGAAATCGTCGGCGTCAGCATTCCCCAGCGCAAGGGAGACCCGGTTGTGTTCAACAGCGATGAGTTCATCAACAAGAAGACCAATGCCGAAGCCCTGGCCGGCTTGCGTCCGGCCTTTGACAAGGCCGGCAGTGTGACCGCCGGCAATGCATCGGGCATCAACGATGGCGCTGCAGCCGTCATGGTGATGACGGCCTCCAGGGCCGCTGCCCTGGGCCTCAAGCCCCTGGCGCGCATTGCGGCCTTTGGCACCAGCGGTTTGGACCCGGCCACCATGGGCATGGGCCCTGTGCCCGCCTCACAAAAGGCACTGGCCCGCGCCGGCTGGAAAGCCCAAGACGTGGACCTCTTCGAGTTGAATGAAGCCTTCGCCGCACAGGCTTGTGCCGTCAACAAGGCGCTGGATATCGACCCGGCCCGGGTCAACGTCAACGGGGGCGCCATTGCCATTGGCCATCCCATCGGTGCTTCGGGTTGCCGCATCTTGGTCACGCTGCTGCACGAAATGCAGCGCCGCAACGCTAAGAAGGGCCTGGCTGCGTTGTGCATTGGTGGCGGCATGGGCGTGTCGCTGGCGATCGAGCGCTGAAGCACCGGAGCATGAACGCAAGACCTGCTGAAGCGGCCAAACCCGCGGATCGGCTGCACATCGCACAATCAGTTGGAAACCGAGGCAAGTCCTCATCATTGAGAGGTAGGAGACAAACATGAGTCAAAAAGTTGCATACGTCACCGGTGGCATGGGTGGCATCGGCACCGCCATCTGCCAACGCCTACACAAGGACGGCTTCAAGGTGATCGCGGGCTGCGGCCCCACGCGTGACCACGCCAAGTGGTTGGCCGAGCAAAAGGCCTTGGGCTACACCTTCTATGCCTCCGTGGGCAATGTGTCGGATTGGGACTCCACCACGGAAGCCTTCCAAAAGGCCAAGGCTGAGCATGGCCCCATCGATGTGCTGGTCAACAACGCCGGCATCACCCGCGACCGCATGTTTCTGAAGATGACCCGGGAAGACTGGGATGCCGTCATCGATACCAACTTGAACTCCATGTTCAATGTGACCAAACAAGTGGTGCCCGATATGGTGGAGCGCGGCTGGGGCCGCATCATCCAGATTTCTTCGGTCAACGGCGAAAAAGGCCAAGCCGGCCAGACCAACTACTCGGCCGCCAAGGCCGGGATGCACGGCTTCACCATGGCCTTGGCGCAGGAAATGGCCAACAAGGGTGTAACGGTCAACACCGTGAGCCCGGGCTATATCGGCACCGATATGGTTCGCGCAATCAAGCCTGAAGTGCTGGAGAAGATCGTCAGCACCATTCCAGTCAAGCGCCTGGGAACACCCGAAGAGATCGGCTCCATCGTCGGTTGGTTGGCTGGGGAA
>RGEP01000018.1 GCA_009918225.1 Betaproteobacteria bacterium
ACTTCTGAACCGAATGCCCCTGTTCGGGGTGCCCTTTGCGGTCAAGGACAACATCGACGTGGCGGGCCTGCCCACCACCGCCGCCTGTCCCGACCATCAAGCCCTGCCCAGCCAAAGCGCCACCGTGGTGCAGCGCCTGCTCGCTGCCGGTGCGGTCTTGATGGGCAAGACCAATCTCGACCAGTTCGCCACCGGCTTGGTGGGCACCCGCAGTCCTCACGGCGGCCCGGCCAGTGTCTTCGACGAAGAGCGTATCAGCGGCGGCTCAAGCTCGGGCTCTGCCGTGGCCGTGGGCCGGGGTGACGTGGCGTTTTCGCTGGGCACCGACACAGCCGGTTCGGGCCGGGTGCCCGCAGGCTTCAACCAAATCGTCGGGCTCAAGCCCACGCCGGGGCGTGTGAGCACCGCCGGCGTGTTGCCGGCCTGCCGCTCGCTGGACTGTGTCTCCATCTTTGCCCTCAACACCCAAGATGCCGCCACCGTGCTCAGGGCTGTGGAAGGCCCCGACCAGCAGGACGACTACAGCCACTTCGTGCCCGGCCCCGCTCATCTGCAGGCCCGGCGTGGTGCCGCTGCAGGCGCTGCGATGCGCATCGGCATCCCGTCGAATCCTCGGTTGCGCGGTGAGGACGGCTACGCCGAGGCTTGGCTGGACGCGTGCGCCAAGGCCCGAGCACGCGGAGCAGAACTGGTGGAGATGGACTTCAGCGTGCTGCACGAGGTGGCGCAATTGCTGTATGAGGGGCCCTGGGTCGCCGAGCGTTATGCAGTGCTGGAGACTCGGCTGAAGGACCACCCGCAGTCGGTGGACCGCACCGTGGCCACTGTGGTTCGCAAGGCCGAAGGGCAGCGCGCGGTGGACGCTTTTCGCGCCCAGTACCGCTTGCAGCGGCTGCGCCGTCCGGCCCAGGCGCTGCTGGATGAGGTCGATGTGCTGATGGTGCCCACGGCGCCGCGCCACCCTCGGTTCGACGAGGTGGCGGCCGACCCAGTGGGCGTGAACGCCGAGTTGGGCACCTACACCAACTTTGTGAATCTTTTGGGCTGGGCCGCGCTGGCCGTGCCCGCGGCCATCACGCCGCAGGGCCTGCCTTTCGGCGTGACCTTCATTGCCCCGGCACACGCCGATGCCGCTCTGGTTCACTGGGGAGCCGGGTGGCAGTCGTTCTGCAACCTGCCCATGGGCGCCACCGCCCGTGCCGCCGCAACGGCCGGTCCTTTAGCTGCCTGGGCCGTGCCTGCGACCCAGCCGGTGCTCCCGATCGCCGTGGTCGGCGCCCACCTCAGTGGCCTGCCCTTGAACGGCCAACTTCTGGAACGCGGCGCCCGCTTGCAGTGCAAGGTGAGGAGCGCCCCCTGTTATCGCCTGCACGCACTGCCGGGAACCGTGCCGCCCAAGCCTGGGCTGCAGCGGGTGGCCCACGGAGGAGCGGCCATTGAGCTAGAGGTCTGGGACATGCCCATGAACCAAGTCGGCTCCTTCCTGGCTTTGATTCCAGCGCCGCTGGGCCTGGGCACCATCGAGCTGGAGGACGGGCGCCGTGTGCACGGCTTCCTGTGCGAGGCGCACGCCCTGAACGATGCGCCAGACGTCAGCGCCTTTGGCGGTTGGCGTGCCTACATGGCCTCGCGCCCATCTGCCCCGGCCAGTACCCCGCCGGCCACACAAACCAGCAGCCAACTTCAGGCCTCTGTCTGAACGGCCCCGGTCACCACCTCGTTTTCTGCCCCTGGTGTAACGCCCCCAACCATCCGACGTCAGTCCCCGACCCCCCGTCTAAGGAGCCATGACCATGAAGCGACGCCACTTCCTGTCCACCGCCGCCGTCTCTGCCACACCGGTGGCCTTGTCGTGCTTGACCACGACAGCCGCCCAAGCCCAGTCCCGTCCGGCCGATGTCCTGGTCGTGGCCAATGAGTTCGGCCCCAATTCTTTGGATATCCACACGGTGGGTGCCAACCGACCCGCTTATGGCGTGAGCTGGATCTGCTACGACCGCCTGATGGGCTTTGCCAAGAAGACGCTGCCCGATGGCCGGGTGATCTACGACAAAGAAAAGCTGGTGCCCGAACTCGCCGAGAGTTGGAAGATCGCGCCCGATGGCAACTCGGTGACCTTCAAACTGCGCAAAGACGCGAAGTTCCACGACGGCACGCCCGTGACCGCCAAGGATGTGAAGTGGAGCTTTGACCGCGCCGTCACCGTCGGTGGCTTTCCGACCTTCCAGATGAAGGCCGGATCCCTGGAGGAGCCTTCGCAGTTTGAAGTGGTGGACGACCACACCTTCCGCGTGAAGTTTCTTCGAGCCGACAAGCTCACCATGATGGACATCGCTGTGCCGGTCCCGAGCATCTTCAACAGCGAGCTGGTGAAAAAGCACGCCACGCCGCAAGACCCCTGGGGCCTGAACTGGACGCGCAACAACACCGCCGGCGGCGGGGCCTACAAGGTCGAGAGCTTCAAGCCGGGGCAGGAAATCGTGTACGTGCGCAACGAAGACTGGAAGTGCGGCCCATTGCCCAAGCTGCGCCGCATCGTGCAGCGTGAAGTGCCCAATGCCGGCAATCGCCGCGCCCTGCTGCTCAAGGGCGACATCGACATCACCTATGACCTGCCACCCAAGGATTTCAGTGAGCTCTCCGCGGGCGCCTCTGGGGTAAAGGTGACCTCCACGCCCATCGAGAACTCCATGTTCTACCTGGGCATGAACGTGACCAAGGCGCCCTTCGACAACCCGAAGCTGCGCCAGGCCGTGGCCTGGGCCTTGCCGTATGAGCAGATGTACGACAAGGCCATCTACAAGCGTGCGGCCAAGCTCTACGGCGCGGCCAGCAACACCGTAAAGACCACCGCCTGGCCGCAGCCCACCGGCTACAAGCAGGACCTGGCCAAGGCCAAGGCGCTGATGGCCGAGGCCGGCTATGCCAATGGCCTGGAGACCACGCTGAGCTTTGATCTGGGCGGCGCCACCATTGGCGAGCCCATGGTGCTGCTGATTCAGGAGGCGCTGGCGGCCATCGGCATCAAGACCTCCATCAACAAGATCCCCGGCGCCACCTGGCGCGCAGCCCTGCTCAAGAAGGACATGCCGCTGATCATCAACCGCTTTGGCGGTTGGCTCGACTATCCCGAGTACTTCTTCTTCTGGTGCTACCACGGACAGAACGCGGTGTTCAACACCATGAGCTACCAGAACCCCAAGCTCGACAAGGTGATCACCAACGCGCGCTTTGCCGAGAGCAAGCCGCTGTACGACTCGATGGTCAAGGAGATGGTGCAGATCGCCTACGACGAGGTGCCCCGCGTACCGATCTTCCAGCCCACGATGGACGTGGCCATGCGCAGCAATGTGCAGGGCTACATGTATTGGTTCCACCTGCAACCGGACTATCGGCAGTTGTTCAAGGCGTGATGCGCGCCTGAGCCCCACGCAGCCAACCCCTCACGGCCGACCCGGAGCAAGCCCCCCGTGACCAGCAACCTCGATCCTGTGAAAGCTGCTGCCGTCCTGGACGCGCAATCGGCGTTGTTGGGCGTGCCGATTGCGCCCGAACATCGCGCCGGGGTGGTGAACTACCTGATGCTGGCCGCAGGCTTGGCGCAGCCGATGCTCAAGCGAGCGGCCGCACTCTCGACGGTGGACGAGTCGGGCAGCGTGTTCAGGCCGGTGGTGCCCAAGCGCGGCTCGGATTCACATCCACCAGCACACGCCCCTTCAGCTGTAAGCGTAGCGACACAAGACGATGCGATTGAAACGACCTTGGGCTCACAGCACCCAGTGGGTGCGAGCGCAGCGCAGCAGGTGCAAGCCGCGCTGAGCCGAATCCAGGCGACCGATCCGAAGGTCAATGCCTTCACGGCGGTGTTGGCCGACCGTGCCCGCCAGCGCGCGGTGCTTGTCGATTCGAGCACCGAGAGCATGCCCCTGAAAGGTGTGCCCTTTGCGGTGAAGAACCTCTTCGACATTGAGGGCCTGACCACCCTGGCCGGCTCGAAGATCGAACGCGATGCGGCGCCGGCATCCCGGGATTCGGTGCTGATCCGCCGCCTCGAAGCGGCCGGTGCCGTGCTGGTCGGTGCACTCAATATGGACGAGTACGCCTACGGCTTCACCACCGAGAACACCCACTACGGTGCGGTGCGCAATCCGCAGGATCCCACGCGCATCAGTGGGGGCTCCTCCGGTGGTTCGGCCGCGGCGGTGGCGGTTGGTCAGGTGCCCTTCACCTTGGGCTCGGACACCAACGGCTCCATTCGCGTGCCGGCGTCGCTGTGCGGCGTGTATGGCCTCAAGCCCACCTACGGCCGCCTGCCACGCACGGGCAGCTTCCCCTTCGTGGGCAGCCTTGATCATGTGGGGCCCTTTGCCGCCAGCGTGGAATTGCTGTCGCGGGTGTACGACGTGATGCAGGGATTCGATGAAGAAGACCCCGCGCAGACGCCGCGCCCGCTGGAGTTGACCACACCGCTGCTCAACACAGGCACGCAAGGACTGCGCATCGGCGTTCTGGGCGGCTGGTTCCAGGAAATGACCACCGAGCCCGCCCGGCGTGCCGTGGCCCAGGTGGCCCAGGCACTGGGCCTTGCGCTGGCATTCGACGCGAAGGCCATGGCCAGCGGGCCGGCCCTGGTGCACTGGCCCGATGTAGAGGCCGCCCGCGCGGCAGCCTTCATCATCACCAATGCCGAAGGCTCGGCCCTGCACCTGAAGGACCTTCAAACCCGCGCGGCGGATTTCGACCCCCAAACCCGTGACCGCTTCCTTGCCGGTGCCCTGCTGCCGGCGGCCTGGGTGCAGCAGGCCCAACGCGTTCGGCAGGCCTTTGCACAGGCCGTGGCGAAGTCCTTCGAACAGTGGGATGTGCTGCTGGCCCCGGCCACGCCCTGCGTGGCCCAGCCCATCGGCACCGACTTCATCGAGATTGCCGGCCAGCGCATGAATGCGCGCGCCAGCATGGGGCTGTTGACCCAGCCGATTTCCTGCATAGGCCTGCCGGTGGTGACAGTGCCGGTGTGGGGGGTGGATGGCGAGCATCCGCACCTGAGCATCGGCGTGCAGGTGGTGGCTGCGCCCTGGCGCGAAGACCTGGCGCTGCGCACGGCGATGGCGCTTCAGGCCCAAGGCGCCGTGTCCGCTCGCGTTGATGGCCGTGGTCTTCACAGCTGATGTGGCCCGACGGCTCCACTCACGCTTCAACCGGAATCTCTCCATGCAGATCAACCAAACGCAGGCCCACGCAGAACTCACCGCAGCCTTTGAGCGCTATGAGGACGCCCTGGTGAACAACCGGGTGGAGGTGCTCGACGAGTTGTTCTGGCCGAGCGAACACACCGTGCGCTACGGCGTGACAGAAAACCTCTATGGCATCGAAGAGATCCGCGCCTTCCGCAGCGGCCGACCCGCCGTGAACCTCGCGCGCACGCTGCGCCGCACCGTGATCACCACCTTTGGCCCTGACGCGGGCACCGCCATGACCGAGTTTGTGCGCGACAACGCCGACGTGATCGGCCGCCAGAGCCAGACCTGGATGCGCCTGCCTGGCCTGGGCTGGCGCGTGGTGGCTGCGCATGTCAGCCTGCTGCGCTTGGCGCCCATTTCATGACGAGCTTTGAATTTCCACCGGCAGTACCTCTTCAACCCTTCCAACACCGGAGCCTTCGATGAAAAAGCAAGTTGACCTCGCCCCAATCTCCCCATCGACAACCTTTGGCGCCGACCAGCCGCGCCGCGGTTTCATGCTCGGCGCGGCCGCCATGGGCGCGAGCCTGGCCCTGCCGGGTGGTCTGCGCTCGGCTTATGCCCAGTCGGCCATCACCGTGGGCGTGATCTATGTCGGGCCCCGTGACGATTTCGGCTACAACCAGGCGCACGCCGAGGCTGCGGCTGAACTCAAGAAGATGGCTGGCGTGAAGGTCGTCGAGCAGGAGAACGTGCCCGAGACCCAAGCCGTACAAAAGACCATGCAGGGCATGATCTCGCAGGACGGCGCCACGCTCGTCATCCCGACCTCCTTCGGCTACTTCGACCCGCACATCCTGGCGGTGGCGCCCAAGAACGACAAGATCCGCTTCGCCCATTGCGGCGGCTTGTGGAACGAAGCCAAGCACCCGAAAAATGTGGGCAGCTTCTTCGGCTACATCGACGAGGCCCAGTACCTCAACGGCGTGATTGCCGGCCACATGAGCAAGAGCAAGAAGCTCGGCTTCATTGCAGCCAAGCCGATTCCGCAGGTGCTGCGCAACATCAACGCCTTCACCATGGGCGCGCGCTCGGTGGACCCCAAGATCACCACCACCGTGATCTTCACCGGCGACTGGTCGCTGCCCGTCAAGGAGGCCGAGGCCACCAACAGCCTGGCCGACCAGGGCGTGGATGTGTTCACCATGCACGTTGACGGCCCCAAGGTGATCGTGGAAACCGCGGCCAAGCGCGGCAAGATGGTCTGCGGCTACCACGCCAGCCAGGCCAAGCTCGCGCCCAATGCCTACCTCACCGGTGCCGAATGGAACTGGTTGACGGCCTACAAGACCATCATCGACGCCGCCCGCACCGGCAAGCCGCACCCGAACTTCGTGCGCGGCGGACTGAAGGAGGGCTTTGTGAAGTCCTCGCCCTATGGCAGCGCCGTGAGCGAGGGCGCGCGCAAGAACGCCGAATCGGTGCGCGCCAAGATGATGGCCGGCAGCTTCGACATCTTCGCCGGCGAACTCAAGGACAACACCGGCAAGGTCGTCATCCCCAAGGGTCAGGTGCTCAAGCAGACCGATCTGACCCTGGAGTCGATGAACTACCTGGTCGAAGGCGTCATCGGCAAGGCCTGAAGACCATGAGCCCGCTCAAGCAGGCCGCAGAAGGCCTGGCGCTTTCGGTGCTGGCCCTGCTGGGCGGGCTGCTCATGTTCGGCCTGTTCGTGTGGTTCCATGGGCACGACCCGCTGCAGGCCTGGGCGCTGCTGTTCAAGGGGGCATTTGGTGATGCCTTCTCGATCCAGAACTCCCTGCAGCGCGCGGCACCCTTGATGCTGACCGCACTGTGTGTGGCCCTGCCGGCACAGGCCGGCTTGACCGTGATCGGTGGCGAGGGCGCCCTGGTCCTGGGCGGGCTGGCCTCGGCGGCCCTGCCGTATGCGCTGGGCCTGCCGCAGGGCGCAGCGGGAACGGCCTTCCTGTTGATCGCTGGGAGCCTGGCTGGCGGCGCCTGGATTGCGCTGGCCGGCGCCCTGCGCCAATGGCGGGGCGTGAACGAAACCATCAGCAGCCTGCTGCTGGGTTACATCGCCATTTCAGTTTTCAAGTTTCTGGTGGAAGGCCCCATGCGCGACCCGGCCAGCCTCAACAAGCCGTCCACCCGGCCCCTCGAAGCCTCATGGCAAGTAGGCTCCATCGGGTCCTTAGATGTGCACTGGGGCCTGGTCTTCGGCGTGATCGCTTGTGTGGCGTCGGCCATCTGGCTGTCCCTGTCCACGCACGGCTTTGCGGTCCGGGTGGTGGGCGGCAACCCGCGCGCGGCGCGTTTCGTCGGGCTGCCGGCCAACCGCCTGGTGGTGGCAGCCTGCGCCCTGGGCGGGGCTGCCGCAGGTCTGGCCGGTGCGCTGGAAGTGGCCGCCGTGCACACCGCAGCCAATGCGGCGCTGATTGCGGGCTTGGGCTACACCGGCATTCTGGTGAGCTTCGTGGCACGTCATCAACCCTTGGCCGTGATCCCGGTGGCCATCCTGTTTGGCGGCTTTCTTGCGGCGGGCAGTCTCTTGCAGCGCCGCATGGGCCTGCCCGATGCCTCGGTACAAGTGCTCATGGGCTTCAGCTTTCTGATCATCCTGGCCGCTGAGGCGCTTCGAGGCCGCTTGTTCAAGGTTCAGGGCGTCGCCGAGCCAGGAGCGGGCCAGGCGCATGCGTCCGCACCCGCACCCGCATCCGACGTGTCTCCACGGACCGTGGAGGCCAGGGCATGAGCGAGGGCCTGTTCGAGCTTCTGCTGGCCATCATCGGTGGTGCGGTACGGGTGGGAACCCCGTTTCTGTTCGTGAGCCTGGGCGAGTGCCTCACCGAAAAGTCCGGCCGGGTGAACCTGGGTCTGGAGGGTGTGCTGGTGTTCTCAGCCATGGCCGGCTTTGCCGGTTCCTGGGCCACGGGCCTGTGGTGGGCGGGCGTGATGGCTGCCGGCCTTAGCGGCGCCCTGCTGGCCCTGATCCACGGCATGGTCTGCAGCCTGCCCCGCGTCAATGATGTAGCCGCAGGCATTGCGGTGATGCTGCTGGGCGTAGGGCTGGCGATCTATCTGGGCAAGCCACTGATTCAACCGCAGGCCGCGCAGATACCCAGCCTGCCGCTGGGCGATTGGTTGGGAGCCGCCCCCGGCTCGCCGGCCCAGGCCGCGCTGGCCATCAATGTGCTGTTCCCATTGGGCGTGCTGCTGGCCTTTGCCCTGAGCTGGGCGCTGCGTCGCACGGCCTGGGGCCTGTCGATCCGGCTGGTGGGTGATTCCGCTGACGCTGCCCGTGCCTTGGGTATGCCGGTGGGCCGCGTGCGGGCCCTGGCCACGGCGGCCGGCGGTTTTTTGGCCGGTATCGGCGGATCGGCGCTGTCGTTGTACTTCCCGGGCAGTTGGAGCGAGGGCCTGTCCAGCGGGCAGGGCCTGATCGCCGTGGCCTTGGTGATCTTTGCGCGCTGGCACCCCATGCGATGCCTGGGTGCGGCGCTGCTCTTCGGCGGCGCCGGCGCCTTGGGCCCGGCCTTGCAATCGCAGGGGATCAGCGGATGGCACGACCTCTTCAATGCCATTCCCTATGTGCTGACCCTGCTCATCCTCGTCTGGACCTGCTCGCCCACGCGCACGCTGGACGGCGCTCCGGGCGAGCTCAAGCTGAACCAGCGCTGAGCCGCGCGTGCATTGAATCGGAGACGAATGTCATGACCGAGCTTGGAGGCCTCAACAAGTCACCGCCCACGCGCCGCACGGCCGTCGCCGATCCGAACCCTCTTGAGCCTGTCGCAGCGGCGGAAGGCGCTCCTACCGGATTCCTGCCCAAGGCTGCCCGATGAAGACGATCGAATCCACACCTTACCCCTGGCCCTATGACGGCCAACTGAGGCCCGACAACACCGCGTTGGTGGTGATCGACATGCAGACCGATTTCTGCGGCATCGGCGGCTATGTTGACAAGATGGGCTACGACCTCTCGCTCACGCGCGCGCCCATCGGCCCGATATCTCGGTTGCTTGCGGTGATGCGTGCGAAGGGCTATCACATCATCCACACACGCGAAGGCCACCGGCCCGACCTGTCGGACCTGCCCGAGAACAAGCGGTGGCGCTCTCAGCGCATCGGCGCGGGGATCGGCGACGCCGGCCCCTGCGGTCGCATCTTGGTGCGGGGCGAACCAGGCTGGGAGATCATTCCCGAGCTCGCGCCGCTGCCGGGTGAGGTGGTGATCGACAAGCCGGGCAAGGGCAGCTTCTGCGCCACCGACCTGGAGCTCATCCTGCGCACGCGCGGTATCCGCAACCTGGTCCTCACTGGCATCACCACCGACGTGTGCGTGCACACCACCATGCGCGAGGCCAATGACCGTGGCTTCGAGTGCGTCATCATTGAAGACGGCACAGGGGCCACTGACCTGGGCAACCACCATGCTGCCCTCAAGATGGTGACCATGCAGGGCGGCGTCTTCGGCGCCGTTGCCTCGTCCGAGGCTGTGATCCGGGCCCTGCAGGCGGCATGATGAACCCACACGGCCTGTCGCTGGAAACATTGGACCTGGGCAAGCGCTTTGGCAGCTTCACCGCGCTGCACGGCGTGTCAATCAAGGTTCGCGTAGGCAGCCTGCATGCCTTGTTGGGTGAAAACGGCGCGGGCAAAAGCACACTCGTGAAGTGTGTGGCCGGCTATCACCAGGCCGATGAAGGCTCGCTGCTCCTCGATGGGCGCGAACAGCTGGTGGATCACCCGGCCGCGGCACGCCGTCTGGGCATCGGCATGGTCTACCAGCACTTCACCGCGGCACCGGGCATGACGGTGGCCGAGAACCTGCTCATGGCGCGTGGCCGGCTGCCCATGGTTATTGATTGGCCGAAGGTGCGACGCGAGCTGGAAGCGTTCATGGACGAGGCGCCCTTTCGGCTGGGCCTCTCGCTCACGCCGGCGCAGTTGTCGGCCGGCGAAAAACAGAAGCTGGAAATCCTCAAGCAGCTCTACCTCAAGCCGCGCCTGCTCATCCTGGATGAGCCCACCTCGGTGCTCACGCCGCAGGAGGCCGACGAGGTGCTGCAGGCCCTGCGGGCTCGGTGCGCCCAGGGCCAGACCACGGTGCTGATGATTACCCACAAGTTCCGCGAGGTGATGGCCTATGCCGACGAGGTGAGTGTGCTTCGCCGCGGACGCCTGGTGCATGCCAGCGCCGTCGCGCAGTCCGACCCCGCCTCCTTGGCCGCGGCCATGGTGGGGCAGGCCCAGGCTGTGGGGCGTGCGGCCGACGACGCAGAGCGACCGAAGGTGCGCAGTGAGCGGAGCAATCCGAGACAGGTGGAGCTGCGGATCGAGGGCCTGCAGGTGTTGGGCGATCGGGGCGACCTGGCCGTGCGCGGGGTAGACCTTTCGGTGCAGGGCGGCGAGATCGTTGGTGTGGCCGGCGTCTCGGGCAACGGCCAGCGTGAATTGATGGAGGCCCTGTGCGGGCAGCGGCCCAGAGCCGGTGGGCAGGTCCTCATCGGGGGTCAGGCGTACACCGCCACACGAGCGCAGAACCGAGCCCTTCGCGTGCGCGGTTTGCCCGAAGAGCCACTGCGCAACGCCTGCGTGGCCGGCATGAGCGTGGCCGACAACATCAGTCTGCGCACCTTTGATGAACCCGGTATGGCCGGGCTGGGCCTGCGACGCTTTGCTGAAGCAGCCCGGCGCGCCCGCTCGCTCACGCAAGCCTTCTCAGTCAAGCTGCGCAGCGAGCGAGAGCCGATAGCGGCGCTCTCGGGTGGCAACGTGCAGCGTGCCGTGCTGGCGCGTGAGCTCAGCGACCCGGCTGATGTGCTGCTGGTGAGCAACCCGGCCTTTGGCCTGGACTTCACCGCCGTCACCGAAGTGCACCGTCGGCTGCGGGCGGCCCGCGATGCTGGCGCCGCGGTGCTCATGGTCAGCGAAGACCTTGACGAACTGCTGGCCCTGGCTGACCGGATCGTGGTCATCAGCGAAGGGCGCATCGTCCATGCCTGCAAGGCCTGTGAGGCCGACCGCATGACCATTGGGCGGTTCATGGGTGGGCAGGGCGACCCCGTTGCGCTGCAGACGCTAGCCGCCGCTGCCGAAGCGGACGATACCGCGCCCCGCGCCCCATCTAAGCCGCCCGCCATCACCGAAGCCGCCGCATGAACGCCCCATCCAAGCAACCCCATTCCAGCGTGCGCGTGCAGGCGCGGCCCTTCGCCTTTGGGCTCGAACCCGGCCGCGCCGCGCTGGTGGTGATCGACATGCAGCGCGATTTCATCGAGCCCGGAGGATTCGGCGCCTCGTTGGGCAACGATGTCTCGCACCTCCAGGCGGCAGTGGAGCCCACGCGCGCCCTGCTGCAGGCTTGGCGGGTCCGCAATTGGCCCATCGTGCACACCCGCGAGTCGCATGCGCCCGATCTCTCGGATTGCCCGGCGGCCAAACGAGATCGCGGCCATCCGAGCCTGCGCATCGGTGACCCTGGCCCCATGGGGCGCCTGCTGGTCAGGGGCGAGCCCGGCTGCGACATCATTGCGGAGCTGGCGCCCCTGCCCGGCGAGACCGTGATCGACAAACCCGGCAAGGGCGCCTTCCATGCCACCGCCTTGATGCAGGTGCTGCAGCGCCTGAGCGTGACGCAGTTGGTGGTGGCCGGGGTGACCACCGAGGTCTGTGTGCAGAGCACGATGCGTGAAGCCAACGACAGAGGTTTCGACTGCCTGCTGGTTGAAGAAGCCACGGCCAGCTACTTCCCCGAGTTCAAGTCGGCCACCATTGAAATGATCGTGGCGCAGGGCGGCATCGTGGGATGGGCAGCTCCCCTGAAGGCCGTCCTTCAAGTGTTGCCGGACGCAGCATCATGATCCGCCTCATCCTCAAACGCCTGCTGGCTGCCCTGCCCAATTTGCTGGGCGTGGTGGTGATCACCTTTCTGCTCACCCGCGCCCTGCCGGGCGACCCGGCCGCCTACTTCGCGGGGGGCGCTGCTACGCAGGAGGCCGTGGAAGAGGTGCGCAAGCAACTCGGCTTGGACCGGCCCTTGCCCGAGCAGTTCTTTCGCTACCTCGGTGAATTGGCCCGCGGCGATCTGGGTCTGTCGCTCACCACCGGTCAGCCGGTGAGGCAGGAATTGATCAGCCGTCTGCCGGCCACGATGGAGATCATGCTGGCCGCTCTGCTGCTGGCCTGCGCGGTGGCCATCCCCATGGGTGTGATGGCCGCGGTGCGTCAGGGCTCCTGGGTGGATCAGCTGTGTCGGCTCATCACCACCGCCGGCGTCTCGCTGCCCACCTTCTTCACCGGGCTGCTCTTGGCCTACGTGTTCTATTTCCTGCTGGGTTGGGCGCCCTCGCCCTTGGGAAGGCTGGACCCGATGTGGTCGCCTCCGCCGCTGGTCACCGGCTTGTATCTGATCGATGCCGCCATTGCGCGCGAGCCGGCCGTGTGGTGGGCCAGTGCCAAGCAATTGCTGCTGCCGGTGGTCACCATGGCCATCTTTGTGATGGCGCCGATCGCCCGGATGACACGCGCTTCCATGCTCTCGGTGCTCAGCAGCGATTTCGTTCGAACGGCACGGGCCAGTGGCTTGTCATCCCAAACGGTGCTGATCACCTATGCCTTGCGCAACGCGCTGTTGCCGGTGGTCACCACCCTGGGCATGGTGTTTGGCTTCATGTTGGGCGGCAGCGTCATTGTCGAGAAGGTGTTCAGCTGGCCGGGCGTGGGCAGCTATGCCATCGATGCCCTGACCGCCAGCGACTATGCCCCGGTGCAGGGTTTCGTGCTGGCCATGGGGGCGCTGTTCGTGCTGCTCAATCTGTTGGTGGATGTGCTGTATCTGATGATCGATCCGCGGGTAAGGGTGGAATCATGAGCACGCGGCCCCCCACCTGGTGGTCGCATGCCCGCCATGTGCTGAGCGACAACCCGGTCACCCTGGTGGCCGCGCTGATGTTCGGGCTGCTCGTGCTGCTGGCCTTCATCGGCCCCTGGGTTGTGCCCTACGACCCATTGGCCAGCAAGGCCGAGGCCACCCTGCAGCCGCCCTCGGCCGCCCACTGGTTTGGCACCGATGCTTTGGGCCGCGACATCTTTTCCCGCGTGGTGGTGGCCACCCGACTCGACCTGGGGATCGCGGTGTCGGCCGTCGTGCTGTCGTTTGCGCTGGGGGTTCCCCTGGGCCTGGCGGCGGGTTTCTTCGGCGGCTGGTGGGACCGCGCCGTCACCCGCCTGTCCGACACCATCATGGCCTTTCCGCTGTTCGTGCTGGCCATGGGCATCGTGGCCGCTTTGGGCAATACCGTGGGCAACATCGTGTTGGCCACGGCGGTCATCAACCTGCCCTTCTACATCCGTGTGGCCCGTGCCGAGGCCAATATCCGTCGTGAAGCGGGCTGGATCGAGGCCGCGCGGCTGTCGGGCAATTCCGATGCTCGCATCCTGGCCATGCACCTGTTTCCCAACACCCTCCCGCCGGCCATGGTGCAGGTCAGCCTGAACATGGGCTGGGCCATCCTCAACGCAGCCGGCTTGTCCTTCATTGGCCTGGGGGTCCGCCCGCCCGAAGCCGAGTGGGGCATCTTGGTGGCCGAAGGCGCCCAATTCATCGTCTCGGGCGAGTGGTGGGTCAGCCTGTTCCCTGGAGCGGCGCTGATGTTGGCCGTGTTCACCTTCAATCTGCTGGGTGACGCGCTGCGTGACCTCTTCGATCCCCGGAGGCGCACATGAGCACCGCTCCATCGGCCAGGGCCCCATCCGCCCCCGCGGCTTCGGCGCAACCCCCGCTGCTGGACGTGCGCGGGCTCAGCCTGGAGTTCCGCACGCGTGCAGGCGTGGTGCGCGCGTTGGAGGGCGTGGACCTTCAGATCCATCGCGGAGAAATCGTGGGCTTGGTGGGCGAGAGCGGCTCGGGCAAATCGGTCTTGAGCTACGCCTTGCTGGGCATCAGTGACGCCGCCGCCCGTGTCACCGCGGGCAGCGCGGTCTTCGGTGGCCTGGACCTGTTGCAAGCCGATGAGCCCACCTTGGCCGACATCCGCGGGCGCGAGGTCTCCATGATCTTTCAAAGCCCGCGCACCGCCCTGAACCCCATCCGTACGGTGGGTCGCCAGATCGAAGATGTGCTGCGCCGGCACGCTGCTGGTGATGTGCACCAGCGCGGCCCGGACCTCAGCCAGATCCTTCGCCAGCGTGCGGTGCAGGCCCTGCGGGAAGTGGCCATTGCCGACCCCGAGCGCCGTGTCCATGCCTACCCCTTCGAGATGAGCGGGGGCATGTGCCAGCGCGTGATGATTGCACTGGCCCTGGCTTGTCGCCCGGCCCTGCTGGTGGCCGATGAGCCCACCACCGGACTGGATGTCACCACGCAGGCTGCGGTCATGGACCTCGTGACCGAGTTGGCACGTCAGCGGCAGATGGCGGCCTTGTTCATCACCCATGACCTGGCGCTGGCTGCGGATTATTGCGACCGCCTGGTGGTCATGCATGCCGGTCATGTGGTCGAGTCGGGTCCGGCCGAAGCGCTTTTTCTCCGCCCTCGTCACCCCTATACCGCGCGGCTCTTGAGTTCGTCGCCGGGCCCGAACACCGCCCTGCAAGACCTCAATCCCGTGCCAGGGCACCTGCCCGATTTGCGGCGCAGCGACTTGCCGGCCTGCCGCTTTGCCGACCGCTGCGAGCGAGCCCAAGCGCGTTGTCGGCATGAGGCGGCGCCGACCCTGGTCGAAGGCCGTCACGCGGTGGCCTGTTGGCATCCGATTCGGGGCGGCGCGCAAGGGCACGCGGTGGGTCCTGAGGAGGTGCGCCCATGAGCTCTGTTGCGAACTCCATGAACGCTTCCACCCCGCCCATTCTTCAGGTCGAGCGCCTGCACAAGCGCTTCGCGGTCACCGGTCAACGCGGGGCCTTTCTCCACGCGGTCGATGATGTGTCGCTCGAAATCGGCCGGGGCGAGAGCGTGGGCCTGGTGGGTGAGAGCGGCTGCGGCAAATCCACACTGGTTCGCCTGCTGGCCCGCCTGCACGACCCGTCGGAAGGCCGCATCCTCTTTGAAGGCCAGGACCTCGCCGAGACACCGGCCCTGCGCTTTGCCCGCTCACCGCACAGGAGCGCGGTCCAAATGGTCTTTCAAGACCCGACCGACAGCCTGAACCCTCGATACACCGCTCGCCACACGATTGGCGAGCCGCTGAAGCTGTTGACGACGCTGACCGCGGCACAACAACAGCTGCGGGTGCAGGAGCTGTCTGAGCAAGTGGGTCTGCCCCCGGAACTGCTGGACCGCTACCCGCATCAGCTTTCCGGCGGTCAGAAGGCCCGAGTGGGCATTGCGCGCGCCTTGGCGGTACACCCGCGCCTGCTCATCCTCGATGAGCCGACCGCCGCGCTGGATGTGTCGGTGCAGGCGGTGGTGCTGCAGCTGCTGCAGCGTCTGCGCAGCGAGCTCGGCTTGTCCTGCCTCTTCGTGTCGCACGACCTCAACGTGGTGCGCCTGCTCACCGACCGCGTGGCCGTCATGTACCTGGGCCGCATCGTGGAGGTGGGGCCCTCTGAGGCGGTGTTCCGCCATCCGCGCCATCCCTACACCCGCGCCTTGATCTCCTCTATTCCTGGGCAGGGTCCGAGAATCAAACTGTCCGGGGAAGTGGCCAGCCCCATCAACCCACCACATGAAGTGTGTCGGCTGCACGGCCGCTGCCCGATAGGGCAGGACCTCTGTGCCCGCCAAATGCCCCAGCTGCGCGCCATCGGCGATGATTCAGGTCACCGCGCCGCCTGCCACTTCATCGACGGGGCATGACCATGAAGACCATTGCACTGGAACGCCAAAACCTCGCCGCTCAGGTGTACGAACAGCTCAAGGCCGAGATGGACGGTTTTCTTTGGGTGCCGGGACAACGCCGATCCGAGGCCGAGATCGGCCAACGCCTGGGCGTGAGCCGAACGCCTGTGCGCGAGGCGCTGTTTCGTTTGCGCAGCGAGGGCCGAATCGATGTGGAGCCCAAGACCGGCTGGTTCGTTCAGCCGATTGACTTTGACCGCATCGAACAGCTCTACGATCTGCGCGTGGTGCTCGAGCGCTGGGCCGTGAGCCGCCTGTGTGAGCGACAGGAGGACCCTGGAGAGCTGAATGAACTCCGGGGCATTTGGTTGGTGCCCCCATCAGAGCGATTAACCGATCCGGCGGCCGTTGGAAGGCTGGATGAAGACTTCCACTCCTTGCTCGTGCAGGCTGCGGCCAACGAAGAGATCAGCCGGGTGCACCGCGATGTCACCGAACGCATCCGCATCGTGCGCCGGCTCGACTTCACCCGCGCAGACCGCATCGAGGCCACTTATGTCGAGCACGCCAAGATCCTGCGGGCCGTCATCCAAAGAAAGTCCGAGCAGGCCCAGTGGCTCCTGGGCAGCCATATTGAACACAGCAAGGTGCAGGCACGCGGCATCACCTTGCACCAGTTGCAGCGGGTACG
>RGEP01000171.1 GCA_009918225.1 Betaproteobacteria bacterium
ACGAAGATCACACGGGTGACGGCAAAGACCAGCACCGTGGCCAATGCCAACAATGCATACACCGAGCCGTTGGTGACCCCGTCGAGCGCCAAGATGCTGGCGATCGTCATGTCCATGGTGCTGGGTTCTCCTGCGTGGAAGTCGAGCCGGTTCGAGGTCGAATTTGTTTACCGACCGGTCGGTCTATTTTAGGGCGGCCGCGGGCCTTCGGCGGGGGTCCGTCCGTCCGGACAAACCCGCGTCAGCTGCAAGCGGCTCGGATGTCCTCGGGTACTTCGATGCTGCGCAGGCGGTCGGGGTTCTCCGGATCGCGCACGCAAAACACCCGCAATTCGGTGCCTTCGCAGATCAGGTCCTCCCCGCGGCGGATGGTGTGGCGCTGGCGAAAGGTCTTTCGGTGCCACTCTTCCACACAGGTGTGCACCTCCAGGTCTTCGCCATAGGTGGCCGACTTGACGAAGCGGGTGTGGATTTCCAACAGAGGCGTGCCGATGATGCCGCGCGTTTTGACCAATTCGCGCCAGGGTGGAATGCCGCAGGCCACGAAGAAGTGCAGGGAACTCTGGTCCATCCAACGGTTGAAGTTGGGGAAAAAGACGATGCCGGCCGGGTCGCAATCGCCAAATTCCACCCGCACGCGGTGGATGTGGCTGCGGGGCTTGAGGGGTTCGCTGCTCATGACTTCAGCACCTTGCCCGCACGCCCTTCTAGAAAAGCCTTGAGCCGTTCTTGCGCCTGAGGCGTGCTCTCGGCGATGGCGGCCATCAGCGATTCGGTGAACAGGCCCAGGCCCTGTGCCTGGTCGGCAATGCGCGGCAGGGCGTGCATCACCGCGTAGTTGCTCATCTGCGCGTTGGAGGCGATGCGGTGGGCCAGGGCCATGCCCTTGGCCAGGCCCTCACCGGCGCCCACCACATACTGCACCAGGCCCGCCTGCAAGCCTTCTTGCGCGTCGTACACACGGCCGGTGAGCATGAGGTCGGTCATGCGGGCCACGCCCATCAGTCGCGGGATGCGGGCCGAGCCGCCACCCCCCACGAAGATACCGCGCTGCCCCTCGGGCAAGCCGAAGTAGGCGGACTCTTCTGCAACGCGAATGTGGCAAGCACTGGCCAGTTCCAAGCCGCCGCCCACCACCGCACCGTGCAGCACCGCCACCACCGGCACGGGGCCAAACTGAATCGCGTCGAATGCGGCGTGCCACATGCGCGAGTGGTGCACCGCGCGGTCGATGTCGCGGGCCACCACTTCAGACAAGTCCAGGCCGGCACAGAAGTGGCTGCCTTCGCCGCTGATCACCGCAGCCCGCACGCCTTCGGGCATGTTCACGAACACCGTGTGCAGTTGCTGGATGAACGGATCAGACAAGGCATTGCGCTTGGCCGGGCGGTTGAGCTGCAGGTGCAGCACCGGGCCTGCGCGGGTGATGCGCAAGAGGTCCAAGGTGGCCAGCAGGCCGTGCACCGGTTCTTCAGGCGGTATCGGCGCTGCGGGGTTGGATGCGGAAGCGGTGGCGGCGTTCATGGCGACTCACATCAAGTGGCGTTTAACCAGAATTTATTTCAATTTCTGAAATAAATCCAGATGGGGAAACATCCAGGATGGGCCAGGTTCAGGGCCTGCGCTGCGCCGCGATCCATGCCGCCATGTGCGCCTCCAGCACGGCCAGTGGTACCGAGCCCGTGGACAGCACCGCGTCGTTGAAGTCCCGTACATCGAACCGATCGCCCAGCGCCTGCTCGGCCTGTCGGCGCAGCCCGCTGATGCGCAACTGCCCAATCTTGTAGGCCAGGGCCTGCCCGGGTGTGCCGATGTAGCGGTCGATTTCGTTGACGATGTCCTGCTCGGTCTTGGCGGCATTGGCCCGGAAATAGGCGATCGCACGCTCGCGGCTCCAGCCCTTGGCATGCATGCCGGTGTCCACGACCAGCCTGACGGCTCGCCACATTTCGTACACCAGTTGGCCGAAGCGGTCGTAGGGGTCGTCGTACAAGCCCATGTCGTAGCCCAGCTGTTCGGCGTACAGCCCCCAGCCCTCACCGTACGCCACGAAGTAGGCGGTCCTGCGGAAGGTGGGCGCGTCGGCCAACTCCAGCCCGAGCGCGAACTGGTGGTGGTGACCGGGTACCGCTTCGTGCAGGGTCAGCGGCACCATCTCCCAGGTGGGCCGCATCTCGGGCCGGTAGAGGTTCACGTAGTAAAAGCCCGCGCGGCTGCCGTCGTTGGCGCCGGGCTGGTAATAAGCGGTCGTGGTGTCCGGTGCCTGGTGGTCGGGAATGGGACGCACGCCATAGGGCAAGCGAGGCAGCTTGCGAAACACCTTGACCATCTGTGGATCAATACGCTTGGAGACGGCCTCGTAGGCGGCCAGCAGCTCAGCCGGTGTCTGTTTGTAAAAGCGGGGATCGGTGCGCAAGAAGGTGAAAAAGGCCTCGAGAGAACCTTGGAAACCGGTCTGGGCCTTGACACGTTCCATCTCGGCGCGGATGCGCGCCACTTCGGCCAATCCGGTCTGGTGAATATCCTCTGCGCTCAGGGTCGTGGTGGTGTATGCGCGCGCCAGAAATTCATAGTAAGCCGCACCATCGGGCCGCGCGGTGGCCGCGATGTCTTCTCGGCAGCTGGGCAGGTACTCCTCGAGGAAGTAACGCCCAAAGGCCTGGTAGGCGGGAACCACCTGGTCGCGGATCACGGCCTGCGCCTCCAAAGCCAGGGCCTGGCCCTCGTCCGCAGCCAGCGATGCGGCCATGCGCTTGAAAGGTCGGTAAAAAGGACTGGCCTTGGGGTCTTGCACCACCTGCGCAGCGATTTGGGCCGGCACGCGCTGCATCAGCACCTTGGGCGGCACCAAGCCCGCCTTCACGCCCTCGCGCATCAAGGCGATGTGCTGCTCCAGGTAGCGGGGCAAGGCCGACAAGCGATGGATGTACAGCCGGTAATCGGCGGCGCTTGAGAAGCGCAGCAGTTCTCCGATTCGGTCAGCGGTTTGCGGGCCGCTCTGGTGGCCCACGGGCTGCAGGTGTTCCTTGAAGTCCTGCCGGCGAACGGCCTCCTGCTGCAGCCAGGCAAAGGTGTCGTAGTGGAGTTGATCGGCCGGTGAGAGCTTGTGGCGTGCAATCGCTCTCAAGCGTTGCAGCGCCGCGCGGTCGGCCGCCTCGCGCGCTGCAATGGCCTGCAGGCTCAGATCCGTCCAGCCCTGCGCACCTCGGCGGTCGCCGAAATACGCTGCCTCCTCGGGGTTCTGCCGCATGCGGCGTTCCCATTCCTCATCGAACAGCTGGCGCAGGGCGCGGGCTGTGGCCGGGTCCGATACGGTCGGGGGTTTGGCCTGGGGAACTGCAGGGGCCGGCGCCGGCGTGAAGGCAGCACCCTGGGCCAAGGCAGGCCCAGCCATGGCAACAGCACCCAAGGCAGCAGCAAGCGAAAACGCCAGGGCCGCCGGTGGCAGGCCCTGGGTGATGCGGGTGATCAGGACAGTCAACATGGGAGCCCTCCGGTTTGGCCGGATTCTGGCCCCATCGAGGACGGCACTGACGTGCCTCGGTCAGGCACCCAGGAAGAACAAGGCCACGCAGCAGGCCAATCCCAACATCCACAGGGCCGACCGCAGCTGGGGCTTGTCGCCCACATAGGCAGCGATGTAGCCCAAGCGGCATGCGATGAAGCCCACGGCCAGGGCATCGACGGTGGCCTGTGCAGCCCCCACGTGCTCGGCGATCAGCACACCCGCGATGAACACCGGCAAGGCTTCAAAACTGTTGTGCTGCGCCGCATTGGCCCGGGCCTGAAAACCCTGCTGCTGCTCCAACCAAGCCCGAGGGTTGCGGTTGTCGTAGCCGCCTTCGCGGCGCGGCTTGCCAAAGCCACGTGATTTGGCGATGCCTGCGCACGCGATGGGCAGCAGGCAGGCCAACAGGATGCAGGCGTGCGAGACCGTCATGATGCTCAACGCTGCCAGCGCGGGTCACGCGCCTGGAACGAGCCGCGCGGCTTTTGCTCACCGAAGCGGCCACGGCCTGCACCGGCCGGAGCCGCGCCCCGTCGAGCTTCTTGGCCGCCGTCACGGCGGTCGGCTTGGCGGCGCTCGAAGTGACCCTCAGGGCGCGCGCCCTCGAAGGGGCCCGTGCGCTGCGGACGGTCTTGACGATAGCCTTCGGCGCGGCCCTCAGGTCGTGCCGGGTGGCCATCACGCCGACCCTCAAAGCGGCCGTCCTGTCGGCCCTCAACCTGGCCTTCACCCCGCCCCTGCGCGCCCCAGGGTGCACGGCCACCGGAATGACCACCTGGGTGCCCACCGGGGCGGCCACCATGGCGAGCGCCCGGGTGGCCATGACCACCAAAGCGCGGGCCCGGATGGCCCCGATGCTCACCACCCGCCCCACGCGGCGCACCCATGAAGATGCGCGGCTCAGGCTGCTGGGGCTCAAGACCCGTGACCTGCGCCACCGGAATCGACTGCGTGGTGAACTG
>RGEP01000172.1 GCA_009918225.1 Betaproteobacteria bacterium
ATACAGGCCGTTATCGACAAAGAAGGCTCGGCCTTTTCCGTGCTGTGGCCCGCCGGGCAGCGCAGCGGCCTGCCCCGGGCCTTGGAGGCGTTTCCGCTGCCCTCGCAATGGCGCTGGGCCCCTGGCAGCTTGCAAGAGGTCGTGGCACTGTTGATGCCCGGGGGCTTCATCCAGCTGCGGCCGGTCAAGACCGGGCCCAACCCTGCGCTGGCCAACCTCGGGCCCAACAGCACTGCTCCACAAGCTTCCGGTGCAGGTCCCTCAAGCTCTGCGATGAGGGGCACCTCCAGCGCGGCCTTGGGCGGTGGTTCAGCAGCCGGTTCCGCTTTCGCTGCCGCAGGGCTGCCCGCTCAAGGGCCAGGGCAGGCGACCGGCCTTGGTGCATCGCCTTACACCTTGGGGCAGGCTTTCGCTTTGGCGCAGGGCCTCTTTCCCGGGGCTGCCGAGGCTCGAGCGGGGCAGGCCCCAGCGCCAGCGGGCCCGCCACCCGGGGCTTCTGCGGAGCTGGCCAGGCTTCTGCAACAGGCTCCCACATGGGCGACCTTGATGCAGGTCCTCAAAGACCTCATGGGCGATGATCTTGGAGAAGCCCAGGCCGAGGGTCATGAGGCACCGGTGCCGTTGCCACTGGCACGTTTGGCCGATCTGTTGGGCGGGGCATTGCCGCGCATGGGCCAACTCACCCCTGCTGCGCTTCAGCAGGCCATGGCCCGCAGTGGGCTGGGCGCCGAGGCGGCCCTGCTGGCCGGCAGTGGAGGCTTGGACCAGGACCTGAAGGTCGCCCTGCGCCGCTACCAGCGCAGCTTGCCTGTGGGCAGCACCGCGGCAGAGGGCCGTTTGGGCCGGGCCGTGGACACGCTGGAGCGCTCGCAGATCGACACGCTCACTGCCCAGATGCAGGGGCAGGTTCTGCTGTCGATGGTGATCCCCTTCGGCGATGCGGGTCCGGTGGCCTTGCGGCTGTACCGTGAGCGGGCCAAGCGCGACGAAGCGCCGCCGCCCTTCGTGGTGGATGTGTACTCGGGACACAGCGGGCTGGGCCCCCTGTGGTTGCGCACCCAGGTGGCTGCCGACCGGCGTGTGGCCATGACGATGTGGGCCTTGCGGCCTGAGGTGGCGCAGCAGGCGCGCGAGCAGTCTCGGGCCCTGCGCTTGAACCTCAGCCAAAGTGGCTTGGTGCTCTCGGGAGCTCTACACCGCGGTGGCGGTGATCTTGTCTTGGGTTTATTGGCTGCGTGGGATGCAGCCCGGGGACGAGAAGCCAGAGGCCCCGTAGTCCGCTGTTGCCCCCTGTTGACCCCTGTTGCCCCCTGTAGAGGCCGCAGTGCCTACACGTCTTGGTAGGCGTTTTGCGGGGTGCGGCGACGGCCAGCGCCCCAGGACAGGCGGCCCTTGCGGTCGTAGGTTTCGTCGATCAAGCCTTCAGCGGAAACCTGAAGGGCTGTGAGCGCGCCGCGCACCGCGTCTAGCTTGCGGGAGACCAGAATCTCGTTGCGCTGGTGCAGCAGGCGGCAGGCGCGGGCCTTTTCAGCAAACGGTTTCCAGGCTTCGGGCAGCGGGGCATCCACCACCGCGTGGCCGGGCGCCAGTTGCCCCAGCTGCTCCAGCAGCAGGGACTTTCGGTTCTGCAACTCGTCGAGCTGTTCCACTTCGCCGCTCTTGAGCTGCTCAAACTCGGTTTCCAAGAGGCTGTGCAACTGCCCCACCAGCGCTTCAGCCGCTGGAATGTTGCTCGGGGACAGGTTGGTGTCGCTCATGGGAGGCGTCTACAAACGGGGCTGCACAGCCTCAGTTGTCGATCAAGCGCTCCAGCGCCACAAAGCTCTCGGCGATCTTGCGCGAGTCCAAGGGGTAGGTGCCTTCACGCAGGGCGGTCTTGATAGCATCCACCTTCGCCCGGTCAAACCCTGGATCGGCCATGGTGCGGCGGGCGGTTTCGCTCAGCTGCAGCTGCTCGCCCTGAACGGGACGGGCCGGCGTATCAGGTGCCGGTGCAGCGCGGGTCGCCGTTTCAAGAACGCCCTTGCTGGCCTCCTGCTTGGTGGCCGAGCGGGCCCCATTGATTCCCAGGGGGCGGGTGTAGGTGTTGATCGGATCGGTCATGATGTGCTCACTTTCCCGGCCTGGTGGCCGCTATCCGGAATGGTTGAAGCAGAACAGGTCAAGTAGCGCTTCCCGGACTTTCTCCCTGACAGGATCGACCTGAGTTTCCCAAACTTGAGCCCTGATTTGGGCTTATTTTCCGGGCCCAGGGGCATGGTCAGGCCCCTTTGGCTGAATTCATGCCGGTGACCACCCCGCTGACGGTGCGTCCCGACTCGGTGTTGCGCAGCATCACACGGTCGCCCATGCGCCCGTCTTGCAGGGCCTCCAGGCGCACGGTAATGGTGAAGCCCGTACCCTGGCCCACCGTCATCGTGACCCACTGGCCCTGTCGAACCAGCACGGCCGGGCGGATGTCGGTTTGCCTCAAGGGAACCCCGGCGGGCAGGTCCCTGACGGCCTCCATCTGATCCAGAAACTGGGCATCGGTGACCAATAGGGAATCGGCCTCGCGGGCTGGCACTTGAACCGATTCTGCTGATGCGGGTGACAAAAGGCTGCCCCGGCCGACCGCTCGGGTCAGCACGATGCCGCGGCGGGGCTCGGCGTTCGGGCGGCTGTTTGAGCTTGAGACGGCTGGTGAGGGCTCCGCCCTCGGGGTGGCAGGAGCAGGCGCAGCGGTGGCCACGGTCGCCTGCAGTTCCTCGGGCCACTGGGCGCGCAGAAACACCTGCCACTGCGGGGCCTCGCAGCGAACGCGAACGGTGTTGGCGTTGCTAAACGGGGTATCAAACCGCGGGCCAGACGGGCACGACGGCATCTGCCACCGGGGGTCGGGTGCCTGAACGGTGATTCGATCAGCGGGCACCTTGATTTGTGATGACAGCCACCGGGCAGCCTGGTCGGTGATGGTGGCAGACGCCCGCGCGGGTGTGCAAACAGCGGCGCAAAGCAGGGCCAGCAGGCTCATCAAGGCCAGCAGCGCCATCGAGGGGCGCTGGTGGGGAAGGGTGGGGCACGGGTCTTGCATTTTGGCTTTCCAGGACTGTTGGGAATCCGACAGATCAAGGGCTTCAAAGGCGATTAAGCAAGAAGAAGGCCACCATGAACATGCAGGACCCCGTACCCCGTGTTCCCGGCACACCGTCGGACACAGCGACCCGGCGCACGAGCAGTGCACCCGGCGGGCTTGCGAACGTCCGCCTGCCCGCTGCGGGGGCGGGTGCTGTGTCGCGCCCGTCCAACGGGGTGGCCTTCAGCCGTCAACTGGCGGCGCTGCGTCAAGCGGAGACGGCACAGACGTCAGACCCCGGCACCCCGGCGTCAGCAGGACCGGCCTCATCGGCCACGCCCACACCCGAGCCCCGGACAGCTTCGGCGTCTTTCCCAAATCCAGAGCAGCACACTCCGGCTGAGGTGACGGTGCGCCGCGGCGACACCTTGACGTCGCTGGTTCGCGCCCGTTGGGCCACGCTGGGCGGCAGCCGCGAGGCCTTGAGCGCCCACGACGCACACCGTTGGGCCTTGCAGGTGGCGCGCGACAACGGCTTGTCCGACCCCGATCGGATCCAGGTGGGACAAAGCTTGGTGTTGGGCTCACCTGTAGGCGCCGTGGCATCAGGCATGGCCAAGCCCGCCGCCACTGCGAAGCCCTTGCCTGCGCCCATCGTGAGGGTCGATGCCGCGGGTCAGGCCGGCAGTCTCCTGAACCCGGTGCTGGCCCAGACCTTGGACCGTGCAGTCGATCTGGGCTACATCCCCACCGCCGACCGAAGCACGGTCAGCGAACGCATTGCAGCCTTGGCCGACAAACACGGCTTCAAGCCTGACGACTTTGCGAAAGCGGTCCTGATGGAGAGTGACGGCCTCAATCCCAAAGCCAGCAACGGGCGGTGCCACGGGATCATTCAATTCTGCAGTGGCCCCGATCGAGGGGCGGCCAGTGCGGGCTACGGGCAACGTCCACAGGAAATCTTGAAGCTCAGCGTGCTGCAGCAGCTCGACCTCGTGGACCGCTACTTTGACGACACGAAGCTGCGTGACTTCCGGGGCCGTGACGGCCAGGTGCGGCTCGATGACCTGTACCTCACCATCCTCACACCGGCCGCTCGTCAAGAACGCAGCCTGACCGCCGCGCTGCCGATTGCGGGGCCCCAAGCGCTGGATCTGCACGTCAAGCGCGAGCGCCAATCGCCCATCACCCGTTCGTCGATTCTGGCGGGGCTGAATGTGAATGCCAAAGCGCGCCTGGGCCAGTTCATGGTCGCCGACCTGATGGCCCGATGATGGCTCACGCCCTGTGCGTGGCCGAGGCGCTGATGCGGGCGTCAGCCCGCTTCCACGAGCACCCCATTGCCAACGGCAAGGACTTGCCGCACGGCAACAAGTTGCAGGATTTGCGCCCGCCTGTGGAGG
>RGEP01000173.1 GCA_009918225.1 Betaproteobacteria bacterium
GTGCAAGACGGCACGGTTTCCAACAACTCGGCTCGTCAGGTGTTTGAAGAACTGTGGTCTGCCGGCTCGGCCCGCACGGGTCCAGAAGCCGACGCGGCGCATGCCTTGGCGGCCGTGGACGCGCTCATCGAGGCCAAGGGCCTCAAGCAGATGAACGACAGCGGGGCCTTGGAGGCCATCGTTGACGAGGTGATCGCCGCCAATGAAAAGTCAGTGGCCGAGTACCGCAGCGGCAAAGACAAGGCCTTTAACGCCTTGGTGGGTCAGGTGATGAAGGCCAGCAAGGGCAAGGCCAATCCGGCACAAGCCGGCGAGTTGCTCAAGCAGAAGCTGGGCTGAAGACTCGGCCGAGAACGCAAGCCACCACCGGGCTGATGGGCGCTGATGGGCGCTGATGCGCTCACAGCCCGTGTTCCTGCACAAAGTCCTGCACCCATTGCGCCACGGCCTGGGGCTGTTCGCGGTGCGGCAGGTGGTGGGCCCCGGGAATCAGCATCATGCGCGAGGGTCCGCCCGCGCGTTCGCTGTACATCTGCGGGTGCACGGCAGTGCCGTATTCGTCGTGCTCGCCGTGCAGGGCCAAGAGCGGGCACTTCAGCTGCGGCAGCACATCGCGCACGTGCCAGCTGGCGAAGGCGGGGCTGAGCCAGGATTCGGTCCACGCGTCCACCACCCAGCGCGCCTTGTCGCCGTGGTACTTGCGCAAGCGGGCCAGTTGCGCTTCGTCTTGAAACTGCAGCTTGGCCTGCGCGATGGCTTGCAGCGTGCGGTCTTCAGGAAAGGCCTGCGCGGCCACGGTCACCACGCCGGCGATGCGCTCGGGCATCTGCACCGCGGCATTGACCGCCATGCCGCCGCCCACGCTGTGGCCCAGCAGGATGGCGCGCTCCAGTTGAAGCTGGTCCAGCACCGGCTTAAGGCCCGCTTGGCCCTCTTGGGCCACGAAGTCGGCCGGCGGCAGGCCTTGGGCGGGGTCACTTTGGCCATAACCCAAGCGGTCGTAGGCCACCACGGGCTTGCCGGTGGCCTGCGCCAAGGCTTCGGGAAAGTCGCGCCACAGGTCGACGCTGCCCAGGGAGTCATGTAACAGCACGAACGGGCACGGCGGCGATGCGCGGTGGGCATGGGCCGCCCCTGCTGGAGTCCATACCCGTACAAACAAGCGCCCGCCGGGCGTGGCCACCGCCTGCTCGCTGATGTGAATCGTCATGGCTGATTCGCGCGGTGGTCGCGGTGGCTTCAGCGCCCGTTAGAGCCCCTCAAACCCCGTAGCGGGCGCGGTAGGCCCGCACCGCAGGCAAATGCGCCTGCAGCGTGGTTTCCTGCGTGCGGGCCAGGTAGTCCAGCAAGTCGGCCAGCGTGGCAATGGCGCACACCGGCATGCCGATTTGCTGCTGCACATACTGCACCGCACTCCAGCTTTGCTCGGCGCCGCTGCTGTCGGTGGCCTTTTCCTGGCGGTCCAGGGCAATCGTCACGCCACAGGGCGTGGCACCCACCGCTTGGATCATCGCAATGGATTCGCGCACCGAGGTGCCGGCGCTGATGACGTCGTCGATGATCAGCACGCGCCCCTTGACCGGCGCGCCCACCAGGGTGCCGCCTTCGCCATGGTCTTTGGCTTCCTTGCGGTTGTAGGCGAAGGGTTTGTTGTGCCCAAGCCGGGCCAATTCAATCGACACGGCCGCGGCCAGGGTGATGCCCTTGTAGGCCGGGCCAAACAGCATGTCAAAGGGCAGGCCCGAGGCCACCAGGCGCCGTGCATAGAATTCCGCGAGGCGCCCCAGTTTGGCGCCGTCATCGAACAAGCCGGCGTTGAAGAAATAGGGCGACAGACGCCCCGCCTTGGTCTTGAATTCCCCGAAGCGCAGCACCCCGGATTTCACCGAGAAGGCCACGAATTCCTGTGCCAGCGCGTCGCTCACCTGCGGCCCTCCCCGACCATGTTCAGACTCGTTTCACTCAACCTCAACGGCATTCGATCGGCGGCCACCAAGGGCTTTCGCGAATGGGCCGAGCAGGCTTCGATCGATTGTATGGGCGTGCAGGAGATCAAGGCCCAGCACGAAGATGTGTCGGGCGTGTTCGATCACGTGGCCGGCATGCGCGCGCATTTCCACCATGCACAAAAGAAGGGCTACTCCGGCGTGGGCCTGTACGCGCGGGTGCAGCCCTCGGATGTGATCATCGGCTTTGACGGCGGCGAGTTCGACGACGAAGGCCGCTATGTGGAGTACCGCTGGGACAAGCCCGGGCGCAAGTTCAGCGTGCTGAGCGTGTACTTTCCTTCCGGCTCATCCGGCGAAGACCGTCAAGCGGCCAAGTTCCGCTTCCTGGAGGTGATGGGCGAGCACCTGAAGAAGTTGCGCAAGACCCGCGAGTTCATCTTGGTGGGCGACGTGAACATCGCGCACCGACAGGGCCGGGGCGGCGGCGGCTTGGTGGACGTGTACCGCAGCCTGCACCCCGAGGTGGGCGAAGAGGCCTACACCTGGTGGAGCAACCGCGGGCAGGCGTATGTCAATAATGTGGGGTGGCGCATCGATTACCACCTGGCCACGCCAGGCGTAGCGGCCACTGCGCGCGCCGCCAGCGTGTACAAGGCCCAGCGGTTCAGCGACCACGCGCCCCTGACGGTGGATTACGACTTCGCGCTATGAGATGTCGCGGCGCAATGCACAGGCTCAGTGGTAACTGAGCCGGGCTTGAGCTGCATGGCCCGTGGCGCAGATGCGAAGTCGGGCATCACGGCCGTCGAGCTGGCCGGGGACATTCAGGCATAACGAGGAGCCTGGGCCCGCCAGGCGCACCGCCAAAGGCTTGCGCGTCAACTCCGCGCCGAATGGAAGTCCCGATTCAAACAATCTCCCCAGGTTGTGCACCATGCAGTTCATGGGGAATGCCTGAGCGGCGGACGAGCCGGGCTCTGGAAAGGGAACCCCCTCCGCGAGGTGTTCCTTAGGGTTCTTCTTGTTCCAGGACCACTTGCCATCCACATAAAGACTTTGGCACTGCAGTGGCAAAGAGATGCCCGAACCCGGGTGCTCCACCGTGGCGGCCTTCCACAACGGTATGAATGATCGACCATCGGCAGGCGCCAAGTGGATGTCCAGCCCAAGACTGTCGAGCCTGAAACGGATCAGACCCAGAGACGACCCAAAGAGGAGGTGGGGAAAAGGGGAAACTTGCTGAGGGTGGGTGTCCAAGCGCGCCAAGACTTGCTCACGAGCACCCTCGGACTCCACGACCAGGGTTCCCGTCATGTCGTAATCGATGATGGGTGTACCGCTGAACAGGAGCGCCATCGAAGATGCGGCAGCCGGCCATGCGATCAGGCACGCCAGGGCCAGTTTGTGAAGACGCGCGAGCATGAAGCTGGTGCGAAGATTCAGGCAGCGGTGTGGTGACCTTCAAGGGCCATGCGAGCGATGAACCCCGAACGCGTCTCGCCGGCGGCCTGTGCCAGGGCATCGAGTCGGTGCAACACCCGACGCGGCAAACTGATGTTCACACGCTCCAGCGTTTCATCGAGCACAGCGGGGTCGACCTTCACCACAGCCCAGATCCAGGTTTTCCACTGTTTGTTTTTCTTTCGCAAGGCCTCCACGCTGGAGGGCTGAGGAATCTCCTGCCCTGCATCGAGGGCCACCTCCATCCAGGCCACGATGGCCTCTTCGGCATGGGCCATGGCTGCTTCCATTGTGTCGCCGGCCGAAAAACAGCCCGGCAGGTCAGGAACGACCACGCCGAAAGCCTCGCTCGCGGTGCCCGGCTCGATGGCGACGGGGTAATGCATATCTGCGGCTCCCTTCAAATACCAGCTTGTTGACGAATGGCCTTGACCAGCCCGGTCCCCAGGTCCTTCTTGGGATGAGGCACCACCACGATACCGGCACGCGCGGGGTGGGTGAAGACATGATGAGATCCATTGACCCGCGCCAGTCGCCAGCCCGCCTGTTTGAGTTCACGAATCAGGTCAGCGCTGCCCATGTGTGTATGATACACATCGTGAAGACACGCTGCAAGCCGCCACAGGCCATGGCTCTGGGGGTTCTCTGTCGGATTGGATCCCTTGGCCACGCCAAGCGTGGCGGCCACTGCGCGCGCCGCCAGCGTGTACAAGGCCCAGCGGTTCAGCGACCACGCGCCGCTGACGGTGGACTACGGCTTGACCCTGTGAGTGGCGCCGGGCGGCCAGTGGTGATAGCCTTCCCAACGTGATGAACCGCCTGCGCCAATGGATGCTGCTGCTGCTCATGGTGTGCCTGCCTCTTCAGGGCTGGGCAGCCGTGACGATGGCCGTTTCCATGGCGGGCTCCATGGCCCTGCCCGCACAGGTCCATCACGGCCATCAAGCCCATGACCATCACGAGGGCGATCACCACGCCCACGGCATGATGGGCGCCTGCTGCGCTGAGCCGAACGACGCAGCCGATTCGGC
>RGEP01000174.1 GCA_009918225.1 Betaproteobacteria bacterium
GCCGACCTGCAGGTCGGCCTGCAGACCGGCCGGGTTCAACCCCGGCACCCAAGGCGGCCTTGACCGAAGCAGAGCTGCAAGAGCTGGACGGGCTCTTGGCCCAGGTGCCTGCGCCCCTGCAAGCGCTGGATTTGAGCGCCCTGGATGGCTTCTTGGTCGGCGTCCTGCTGCAGCCCAAACGCCTACCGGCCGCGCACTGGCTGCCCTTGGCCGCCGACGGCGAAGGGCGGGCGTGGCCGGCCAGCTGGGGCCCCGGTGGCCGCCTGAAGGGGCTGATCCAACAGCGCCATGCGGAACTGGACCATCTGATCGAGACCCGCCAGTGGTTCGACCCCTGGATCACCGATGTCGATGAGGACACACTGCCCACCGAGGCCGTCCAGCCCTGGGTGCTGGGCTTTGCCACGGCCTGTGGCGAGTTCCCCGAGCTGACCGAAGGCCCGGGCAGCGACCGGCCCGAGCTGATCGAAGCCCTGGCCCAGCTCTACCAGCACCTGGACCCCGCCGATCTGGAAGACGCGGAGGCGCTGTTGGCGGAAATCGAAACCTTGGAGCCCCCCGTGTCCCTGGAAGAGGCCGTGGAAAGCCTGGTCCGCGGCTGCCTGCTCCTGGCCGATGTGAGCCGCCCGGCTGAACGCAACCGGCGCGCACCGGCCCGACGGCCCCGGGGCTGAGGCCCTCAGCGCACCAGCAACACCGGCACCGCGGTGCGCGCCAAGACCTGCGTGGCCACCGACCCCATCACCAAGTTGCCCAGGTTGCCGTGGCCGTGGGAACCCATGATCAGCAGATCGGGTTTGGACTCGCGTGCCACGGCGGCAATTTGCTCAGCCGCCGAGCCCACTTTCACTTCAAAGCGAACGCGGCTGCCCGCCTGCTGGTCGAAGAATGCCCGGACCGGCTTGAGCACCTTGTCGGCCTCTTCTTCGTAATAGGCCTTGAGAACGTCGGCGTCCAACACCGCCGAAGCCCGGGGGGTGACCGCCGGGACTGCGGTGACGATGGTGTAGTCATGGCGCGCGCCCAACCATTCGTCGTGCGCGGCCACGTAGGCCAGCATGCGCTTGGTGTAGGGGCTGCCGTCGACAGCCAAAAGGATGTTCATGCAGGGCTCCGTTGCCTGAGGGTCAAACCATCGTTTGCACTCTAGGGGCTGGCCCGACAGCCGGCCTTGCGTTGGGTCAAACCTCGAACAGGCGCAGCGGCTCGAAACCCTCGGATTCCCCTTTGCGCGGCAGGCCGCGGGCCTGACAAATCACGCGGCTGAACCCACCGCCGGGGCGCGGCAGGCGGTAGTCGCTGCGCCAGTGCACATGGCCGTGGATCCAGGCATCAGCCGCAGCGATCAGGCCTTCATCGGCATTGCAAAAGCTGGCCGTGGTTGCTTGCTGTCCATAGCGCGGGTCAGCGCTGTGCAGGCTAGGTGCGAAGTGAGTGATCACAACTGTTGAATCAACGGGCTCGGCCGGAGGGCGTGCAGCGCTCAGCTGGTCTTGCAGCCACGCGCGGCAGGCCAGGCCTTCTTCGCGCACGGCCGCGGCGTCAAACACCTGGCCATCGAGGCGGGCTTGCATCACCTTCTGGAAGTAGCCCGCCGCCTTGAGGGCCTTGGCCTGCAGGGCTGTGCCGAAGACCTCGAAGTCGCTCCAACGCACCGTGCCCAGAAAGCGCACGCGGCGGCCCTGCGCATCGGTGTGCAGCCATTCATCGCGCTCCAGCACCTGCAGGCCCAGCCCAGCGCAATGGTCCCGAAACGCCGGCAAGGCGGTTCGCAGTTCGCGACGGTCAAACTCATGGTTGCCCGGCACCACCAGGACCGGTACCGGCCAGCCGGCAAATCGCGCATAGCCCTGCCAGGTGGAGTCGATGTCGCCAGCCAAGACCAGGAGGTCGGCGCCCGCTGCCGGCTCGGGCTCAAACGCCTCGGTTTCCAGGTGCAGGTCGGACAGGATCTGCAGCCGCATCAGGGTGGGCCCAAGCGCATCAGGCCCGGCCGTGGCACTGCTTGTGTTTTTTGCCGCTGCCACACGGACAGGGGTCGTTGCGGCCCACCTTGGCGCCTTCACGTTGCACGGTGCGCACCGCCAAGCGGCCCTGGGCGGTCAAGCCCCACAGCGTCACGGCTGCGTCCACCGTGTCTTCGATGGCGTGCGTGTCGTCGCGCAGCGGTGCTTGTTGGTCCAACTCGGCCACCAAGGCCCGGTCCTCGTCGGTTTGCGCCGGCAGGTGGCGCAGGATGCGCGACATGGCCAGGTGCACCGCGTCGTCGGGATGCTCCATCAGTCCTTCAAACGTCTGCACGCCGTACAGGAAGCCCGACGCCCAGTACACCAGAGGCCGGGAATAGGCCGGCAGCGAAGCCAGGTCCTCATCCAGCGGCTCGTCAGCCGGCGCCTCGCCCGGGGCCCCCGCCTGAGCCTCCTCCTGCGCGGCCGCCAGGTCGCTGACCACCGGGTCAAAGCCGCCCTCCTCGGCCAAGCCTCGCACCAGGGCCTCAAAGCGCCGCTGCATCAGGGCCTTGACGCGGGCCAGCCAAGCCTCGTCCATGCCGGCCGCCGGCCAACGGCTGCCTTCGGTATCCAGGGCGCGGGCCAACCAGTCATCGGGCGACACGATGCGGGGCTGCACCGCCACCGCACACAAGTAGCCGTCCAAGGACACGACGTCCAAGGGCTGCAGCGCTTCAGGCGCCTGCTGCAGCAAGCTGTCGAGTTCGTCGATTTCGGTGTTGGTGAGGTCGGCCTTCATGGGCGCATTGTCACCCGCGCCCGCACCCGATCGGCTCAGCGCAGCTGCGAGAAGTAGTGCGCCAGGTCGGCCACGGCCGCGTCGCTCAAGCCGCGCAACACACCGTTCATCATCGTGTCGCGGCCCTCGGCCTGGTTGTCGCGAAAGCGCTTCATCGAGTGGCTCAGGTACTCTTCGCGCTGGCCCGCCAACCGGGGCATCTGCTGCTGGCCAGCGTAGTTGGGCAGGTGGCAGGTGCCGCACAAGCCTTGGGAAGCCAGGGCCTGGCCGCGCAGGAAGGCGGCTTCGTCGCGCGTGCCGGGGCCCGGCGGCGCCGACTGGCGGCTGAAGTACTCGGCCAAGGCGCTGACTTCTGCATCACCCACGCCATCCAGCAGGCCGCGCTTGGCCGGCACGGGCCGCAGCCCCTCGCGGATCATGATCAAGGTGTTTTCCAGAAACACCCGGGGCTGGGAAGCCGAAATCAACAGCGATCCATCGGGCTGCTGGTGGATGTAGGCCGGGCGCCCATTGAAGCTCTGGTCGCTGTTGAGAAAGCCCGTGAGGAAGGGCTTGACCTGCGCATTGCGGCCATTGGCATCGGTGGTCACCGTCACCACATCAAAGCCCGAGCGCTGGCTGCGGTTCCACGAGCCCTTGCGCGCGATGAACATCGCGTTCTTGTATTCAGCCGGGAACATATTGCCGGTGTAGAACTTCACGCCCATGACCGCGGTGTGCGGGCCCATGGTGGTCACCGGCAAGGTCACGCCCTCGCAAGGATTGGCCTTGACGATGTCGCGGTCGGGCACGCCGCCGGCATGGCAATAGGGGAAACCGAAATTCAGGCCCACCTTGGTCATGCGGTTGAGTTCATCCTCGGGGCCGTTGTCGCCCATCCAATCGCGGCCATGGTCGGTGAACCACATTTCCTTGGTGGTGGGGTGCCAATCAAAGCCCACCGTGTTGCGCACGCCGCGGGCGATCACTTCCATGCCGGAACCATCGGCGTTGTAGCGGCGAATCTGCGCGTACTCCTGGCCCGGGATGCAGATGTTGCACGGCGCGCCAAAGGGCACATAGAGCTTGCCGTCCGGGCCGAAGGCCACGTACTTCCAGTTGTGGTGCTGCTCGGGCGGCAGGTTGAAGGCGGCGGTCATGTCCACCGGCGCCACGTTGGGGTTGTTGGCGATGTCATCAAAGCGCAGCACGCGGTTGATGGCAAACACATACAAGGTGTTGCCGCGCACCGCCACGCCGGCCGGCTGGGTCAGCTTGTCGATAACGGTGCGCACGGTGCGCTGGCCGCCGTTGTCGGTGATTTCGTACACGCGGCCAATCCCGCGCGTGCCCACGTAGATCTTGCCGTTGTCGGCGCGGGCCATCGCGCGGCCACCGGGCAAGCCATGCGCCCACAGCTCAAGCTTGAAGCCGGCAGGCACCTTCAGCTTGTCCAGCGCAATCTGCTCGGGCGGGGTCACGGTCAACTTGCCAGCCAAGGGCGCCAAGGTGGAGTTGGCCTGCTCGGCGGTGCGGCCCTGTTGCCACGCTTGGGCCACCGGCGCGGTGACCACGGCGGATACCGTGGGCGGCGCAGGGGGCTGCGACGCGCAGCCGGCCACCAGGGCCAGTGCCGCAGCAGCGGCCAGGCCCATCAGGGTCCCCATTTGTGGTTTGGACTGAGGAATGCGAACGTTGAGCA
>RGEP01000175.1 GCA_009918225.1 Betaproteobacteria bacterium
CGCCACCCATATTGGGCAGGCTCACCTTGACGGCTTCGTTCCAGCCGGTGTCACCGCTGGCCTGGCCGGCACTGAGGTGCAGCATCTTGATGGCCGGGGAGAAGCCGAAGGAGTCGCCCAGGGCGTTGAAGATCAGGTTGTTCACGAACAGGGAGTTCGTGATGCGGCCCACGGCGACGCTGCCGAAACCCCCGGACAGGCTCACATTGGCGTTACGCGAGAACAGCGGGTCGCCGTCAAAGCGGCCGGCCGCGCCGTTGGTGTTGCGCAGGAAGCCCTCGGCCACCGCTTCGGCCTTCAGGCCGCCACCCAGGTTCTCGGTGCTCTTGAAGCCGTAGAAGCTGGTGGTCATGTTGCCGCTTTGGGCCTGGGTGATGGCGCTGGCCGCACCCGGGGCCTTGGTGTTCACGATGGACATGTCGACCAGGCCGTATAGGGACACGCTTTGGGCCTGCGCACCGGCGCTGGCCAGGGTGGCCACCACGGCGGCCAAGAGGGATTTCTTCATCATGGAGGAGGTCCTGATTGAGGGTTGAGCGTCAAACTGCTGTTGCGATTTTAGGAAGCCTGCCCGGTGCACGCTCGACAAATCGAGGGCTGGGCGCGGTGGCGGCGTCGATTTGTTGGGCCAGCGCCACAGGAACGGGGCTGCGCACCAAATCAGGGCTGATGGCCACCCGCGGGCAGGCCCAGCAGTTGGGCGGCCACCGCCACCGCCACCACGGCGGGCTCCTTGCCAGCAATGCTGTCCAAGCCGACGGGGCAGGCCAAGCTGGCCATGCGCTCGGCGGCCAGGCCCCGGGCCCGCAAGCGGTGTTCAAACTGTCGGCGTTTGGTCTTGGATCCGATCAGGCCCACCCAGCCCGTGTCCGTCCGTTGCAGAAGCCGGGCCACGATGTCGAAATCCAGCCCGTGGTGGTGCGTCATCACCAGGTGATGTGCGCCGGCGGGAGCACCAGCCGCCTCATGCGTGGGGTCTTCCGAGACCCAGCAGCGCAGGCCGGACTCGGTGTTCGGCATCACCACGGCGTTCTGCAGGTACGGCGCATACTCGGTGCCGAAGGCCTCTTCGCGGCTATCGATCCAATCTATGGACACATCGATGTCGCGCAGCACCCGAACCAGGGCCTGGCCCACGTGCCCCGCACCGTACAGGCACAGGTGAAAGCGCGGAGCTGGGAGCGCCCAGGCCCGCAGGCTGGCCTCCGCGAGAGGCTCATAGGCCAACTCGACGGACCCACCGCAGCACTGACCGAGTGTTGGGCCCAAGGCCACGCGCTGCGGGGCAGGCCAGTCTTGACGACCTTGCAGCAAGCCCTTAGCAGTGGCCAGCGCCATCCACTCCAAGTGGCCACCGCCGATGGTGCCGAGCACCTCGTCTTCGGCCACCACCATGCGGGTCCCGGCCCCACGGGGCGCTGAGCCCTTCACTTCCTGCACCTTGACCAACACCGCTGTGCGGCCCTGAGCAAGCCACTGTGCAGCCCGGCGCTTGATTTCAGCGGTGTTCACGCACGGTTCATGTGGTGGCCGGCGGCGCGTCGTTTGAGCCTTGGAGGGCCCGCAGGGCGCGCATCAGCTGCTCAGGGGTGGCCGGTACCGGCAGTTCGATTGCTGCGGCACTGGCCCGATCAGGGGCACAGGCAGCCAGCGCGTCTCGCAAGGCCATCAGCACCGAAAAGGACAGCAGCAGCGGGGGCTCGCCCACCGCTTTGCTGCGGTGGATCGAATCTGCCGGGTTGGGCTGGCCATACAGCTGCACCCGCAGGTGTTGGGGCGCATCGTTGGCGCACGGGATCTTGTAGGTGCTCGGGGCGTGCGTCATGAGGCGGCCACTCTGGGGATGCCACCACAACTCTTCCATCGTCATCCACCCCATGCCCTGGATGAACCCTCCCTCAATCTGTCCCACATCCAAGGCGGGGTTGAGTGAGGCGCCCACGTCATGCAGGATGTCGGTTGCCACCACCCGCGATTCACCGGTCAAGGTGTCGAGCACGACTTCACTCACGGCAGCGCCATAAGCGTAGTAGTGAAACGGACGGCCCGTCATGGTTTGCCGGTCCCAGTGCAGTCCCGGGGTGGCATAAAAGCCATCGCTCCACAGCTGCACCCGCCCGATATAGGCGCCGGCCACCGCTTCCTCAAACGACAAGCGGCGTTGGTCGATCAGCAGGCCATCATCTGCCAAGCGCACCAGTTGCGGACTCACGCCCTCGCGTTCGGACCAGTACTGCACCAGGCGTTGGGCCACGGTGCGCGCTGCGTCCTGCGCCGCTTTGCCGTTGAGGTCGCTGCCGGTGGAAGCCGCGGTAGCCGAGGTGTTGGCCACTTTGTGGGTATCGGTGGCTGTCACGCGTACCCGATGCAGGGCCACACCCAATTCCTGGGCCACCACTTGCGCCACCTTGGTGTTGAGGCCTTGCCCCATCTCGGTGCCGCCGTGGTTCACCAGCACCGTACCGTCGGTATACACATGCACCAGGGCGCCGGCTTGGTTGAGGTGGGCCAGGTTGAAGGAGATGCCAAACTTCACGGGCGTCAGGGCCAGGCCGCGCTTGAGCACGGGGCTGGTGGCATTGAACCGGGTCGTTTCCTGCCGGCGTTGTTCGTAGCGGCTCGATCGGATGAGCTCAGCCATCAAATCGGGCAGGATGTTGTCCTCCACCACTTGCCCATAGGGCGTGGTGCTGCGGCCTTCGGATGGTGAGCGCCCATACAGATTGGCCATCCGCACCTGCAGGGGGTCTAGGCCCAGGTGTCGGGCCACAGCATCCAAGATGGCCTCGATCACCAAGGCGCCCTGGGGCCCGCCGAAGCCCCGAAAGGCGGTGTTGCTCTGGGTGTTGGTTCGGGCACAAAAACCGTGCAGATCGACCGCAGGCAGGTGGTAGGCGTTGTCGAAGTGGCACAGGGCCCGGGTCATCACGGGCGCCGACAAGTCGGCCGAATAGCCGGCGTTTGAGATGAACCGTGCCCGCGCGCCCAACAGGCGACCGCCAGCATCAAATCCCACCTCCCAATCCACTTCGAAGGGGTGGCGCCGGCCGGTGATCATGAAGTCATCGTCACGGTCGACCCGGAGCTTGACCGGTCGGCCCAGGCGCTGCGCCGCCACCGCCGCCACGCAGGCAAACAGGGCCGATTGCGACTCCTTGCCGCCGAACCCGCCGCCCATGCGGCGGCATTCCACTTGGACCCGGTGCGAGCCCACGCCCAGGGCGTGGGCCACCAGATGCTGCATCTCACTGGGATGCTGGGTCGAGCAGTAGAGCTTCAGGCTTCGGTCTTCCAGAGGCAGGGCATAGCTGATCTGGCCTTCCAAGTAGAACTGCTCCTGACCGCCAATGACTTGTGTGCCCGACAGTCGGTGAGGGGCACCGGCCAAGGCCGCTGAGGCATCACCACGCCGCATGGCCATTGGGGGCACCACCGACTGGCCCAGCGCATGGGCCTGTCGCGCGGTCAGCACCGCGGGCAGCGGTTCAACCTGCACCACATCAGGGGCCAGGGCGGCCGCGCGCAGCGCCAGACGGCGGCTTCGTGCCAGCACCGCAAACACCGGCTGGCCGCAGTAGTGCACCTCGCCCTCGGCCAAGATGGGGTCGTCCGGCACGATGGGCCCGCACTGGTTAAGGCCCGGGATGTCGGCTGCCGTCAACACGGCCACCACTCCAGGCTGTGACATCAGGCGTGCCTGGTCGATGCCCAGCAGGCGACCATGGGCCACGGGCGAAAGTCCCAAGGCCGCGTGCAAGGTGCCGGCCGCTTCGGGAATGTCATCCACATAAGTCGCCTGGCCCGTCACGTGCAGGTGCGCTGATTCGTGGGGCAGCCGCTGCCCCACGGCATGCAACAACGCGTCTGCGCGGGTGTCCTGGGGTGGGTTCATCGCCAAACCTCCAGCGCTTGCTGGTTCTGCGTCGACCACCACAGCCGCTGCAGCAGGGCTTGAGCCGCCTCCATCCGGTAGCTGGCGCTGGCCCTGAGGTCACTCAGGGGTTGGAAGTCTTGGCTCAAGGCCGCTTGAGCCGCCGCCACGCCAGCTGGGTTCCAACCGTGCTGCAGCAGCGCCTGTTCGGCAGCGCGCGCCCGCTGCACCGTGGCCGCCAGGCCGCCAAAGGCGATGCGCACATCAGCCAAGCTTCCGGGCTCGCTGAACTGCAGCCGGAACGCGCCGCACAAAGCGGAGATGTCGCTGTCATAGCGCTTGGAGACCTTCCAGGCCCGAAAGGTTTGCAGCGGGGAGGGCAGGGGGACCTCGATCCATTCGATGAATTCGCCGGGCTGCAGGTCTTTGCGCTGGTAGCCCATGTAGAAGTCATGCAGGGCCACCGTGCGTCGAGCGGCGCCGCGACGCAGGATCAAGCGCGCATCGAGGGCCATCAGGACTGGGGCACTGTCACCGAT
>RGEP01000176.1 GCA_009918225.1 Betaproteobacteria bacterium
GCTCCACACGGGCGTTTTCAACCGCATAGCTCACCCGCTTGACGGGGGAGAAGGAAGCGTCCAACACGATACGGCCGATGCTCTTGGTCGGCTCATCGGCGTGGCGGCGCAGGTTGCCGGGCACATAGCCACGGCCCTTTTCCACCTTGATCTGCATATCCAGCTTGCCACCGGCAGCCAGGTTGGCGATCACGTGGTCAGGGTTGATGATTTCCACGTCATGGGGCGTTTGGATGTCAGCCGCCGTGACGGGGCCTTCGCCGTCCTTGCGCAACACCAAGGTGACTTCGTCACGGTTGTGCAGACGGAAGACCACGCCCTTGAGGTTGAGCATGATGTGCACGACGTCTTCTTGTACACCGTCAACGGTGGAGTACTCGTGCAGAACACCGGCGATGGTGACCTCGGTGGGGGCATAGCCGACCATGGAGCTCAGCAGCACCCGGCGCAGCGCGTTGCCCAGGGTGTGCCCGTAGCCGCGCTCGAACGGCTCGAGCGTCACCTCGGCGCGGTTGGCGCCCAGGGGTTCAACATTGATGGCTTTGGGCTTCAGAAGATTGGTTTGCATGTATGTGTGTTCCTCTCAATACCCTCGGCTCGTTACACCGATAAGGCTGATGGACCAGCCGGACAAGAACGTTCCCGTGGCGCGCCCGGCATCCGCCACAGGCACCGACTGGCCACCACCCGCGGCCAAGCCGGCGAGCAGAGGGCCAGTTCAGTGGTGATCAGCGCGAGTACAACTCGACGATCAGCGACTCGTTGATTTCCGAGCCGAATTCATCGCGGTCGGGCGTCTTCTTGAAAACGCCTTCCATCTTGCTGGCATCGACCTGAACCCAAGCCGGCAATCCGGTGGATTCGGCCAGCTTCAGGGATTCCTGAATGCGCAGCTGCTTCTTGGCCTTCTCGCGAACACCCACGGTGTCGCCAGCCTTGACCAGGTATGAAGCGATGTTGACCACCTCACCATTGACGGTGATGCCCTTGTGCGAGACCAGCTGACGGGCCTCGGCGCGGGTGGAGCCAAAGCCCATGCGGTAGACCACGTTGTCCAGGCGCGACTCGAGCAGGGTCAGCAGGTTCACGCCGGTCGAGCCCTTGCGGCGCTCGGCTTCAGCGAAGTAGCGGCGGAACTGACGCTCCAGCACGCCATACATGCGCTTGACCTTCTGCTTTTCACGCAGCTGCACACCGAAGTCGGAGGTGCGCTGACCGCTGGTGCGGCCATGCTGTCCCGGCTTGGATTCCAGCTTGATCTTGTCGGCAATGGCGCGGCGACCGCTCTTGAGGAACAGGTCGGTGCCTTCGCGACGGGAAAGTTTGCCCTTGGGGCCTAGGTAACGTGCCACTTTGAGTGTCCTTGTTCAATCTGACGCAGGCCATGGCATCCGAAGGTTGCCAGGAGCACCGCGCGAGTCTGGCCAGTGTTGTTTTATGGGCTCAGACGGTGGGCTTCAACGAAAACGCCTGCCGCAGCTCAAAAGCCGCAGCAGGCCAGGGAAACTGCGGATTGTATTAGATCCGACGGCGCTTCTGGGGGCGGCAGCCGTTGTGGGGCACCGGCGTCACATCGGAAATCGAATTGATGCGAATGCCCAGCGAAGCCAGGGCGCGCACCGAGGACTCGCGGCCAGGGCCAGGACCCTTGATCTTCACGTCCAGGTTCTTGATGCCCTGCTCTTGAGCGGCGCGGCCGGCCACTTCAGCGGCCACCTGGGCAGCAAAGGGCGTGCTCTTGCGCGAGCCCTTGAAGCCTTGGCCACCCGAGGAGGCCCAGCTCAAGGCGCCGCCTTGGCGGTCGGTGATGGTGATGATGGTGTTGTTGAACGACGCATGCACGTGCGCAATGCCGTCCGCCACATTCTTGCGGACCTTCTTGCTGACGCGTCGTGCAGCGGAGTTGTTCGGTGCCTTGGCCATAAGTCTTTACTCGCTATAGGGTGCGTGGTGATCGGTGCTGGAACAGCGCCGGATCACTTCTTGATCGCGGCGGCCGACTTCTTCGGCCCCTTGCGGGTGCGCGCATTGGTCTTGGTGCGCTGACCGCGCACGGGCAGACCCCGGCGGTGGCGCATGCCGCGGTAGCAGCCGATGTCCATCAGCCGCTTGATGTTGATGGACATCTCGCGACGCAGGTCACCTTCGATCGTCATCGCGTTGATCTGCTCGCGGATCTTTTCCAGATCAGCGTCGTTCAGATCCTTGATCTTCTTCGTCCAAGGCACACCAGCCGCGTCGCAGATCTTCTGCGCGGTGCGGCGGCCAATGCCATAGATCGAGGTCAGACCGATCTCAGCGTGCTTGTGCGGAGGGATGTTGATACCAGCAATACGTGCCATGTTGATTCCTCAGTTCTGGTCAGCCGTGGCGAATCAGCCCTGGCGCTGCTTGTGGCGGGGGTCGGTGCAGATCACACGCACCACACCGTGGCGACGGATGATCTTGCAGTTACGGCACATCTTCTTGACGGAAGCGGCTACTTTCATGGTCTTCTCCTTGACCTTTCCTATGTGGACGCTGGGCGTTCCGGTTACTTGGCGCGGAACACGATGCGCGCCCGACTCAAATCGTAAGGGGTGAGTTCCACGGTGACCTTGTCACCCGGCAGGATGCGGATGTAGTGCATGCGCATCTTGCCGGAGATATGGCCGAGAACCACATGTCCGTTTTCCAACTTCACGCGGAAGGTGGCGTTTGGGAGGTTCTCGAGGATTTCACCCTGCATCTGGATGACGTCGTCTTTGGCCATCTTCGACTCATCAACTGGCTTTGAAGTTGGCTTTCTTGAGCAACGACTCGTACTGCTGACTCATCACATAACTCTGAACCTGGGACCAGAAGTCCATCGTCACGACCACGATGATCAACAAAGACGTTCCACCAAAATAGAACGGCACGTTGTACTTCAGCACCAGAAACTCGGGTAACAGGCACACCGCCGTGATGTAGACCGCCCCCACCAGGGTGAGGCGGGCCAAAATCTTGTCGATGTACTTGGCGGTTTGGTCACCCGGGCGAATGCCCGGCACCAGCGCGCCGCTTTTCTTCAGGTTCTCTGCCGTCTCGCGGCTGTTGAACACCAAGGCCGTGTAGAAAAAGCAGAAGAACACGATCATGGCGGCGTACAGCATCACGTACACCGGCTGGCCCGGCGACAGCGCCGCCGAGAGGTCCTTCAACCAGCGCAGGCTGTCGCCCGTGGCGAACCAGCTCACCACCGTGGTGGGCAAGAGGATGATGGACGAGGCAAAGATCGGCGGGATCACGCCCGACATGTTGAGCTTGAGCGGCAGGTGCGAAGACTGGCCGCCCATGATTTTGTTGCCCACCTGGCGCTTGGCGTAGTTCACCAGGATCTTGCGCTGGCCGCGCTCGACGAACACCACACCATAGGTCACCAGGATGACGATGGTGATGATGAACAGCGCGGCGATGATGCTCATCGCGCCGGTGTTGACCAATTCGAACAAGCCGCCGATGGCCCCGGGCAGGCCCGCAGCGATACCGGCGAAGATCAGGATGGAAATGCCGTTGCCCAGTCCACGCTCGGTGATCTGCTCACCCAGCCACATCAGGAACATGGTGCCGGCCACCAAGCTGACCACCGCGGTCACGCGGAAACCGATACCGGGGTTGATCACCAGACCCGCCGTGCCTTCTAGAGCCAAGGCAATGCCCAGGGCTTGGAAAATGGCCAGGCCCAGGGTGCCGTAGCGGGTGTACTGGGTGATCTTGCGCCGACCCGCCTCGCCTTCCTTCTTCAGGGCCTCCAGCGAAGGCACCACATAGGTCATCAGCTGCATGATGATCGATGCAGAGATGTAGGGCATGATGCCCAAGGCAAAGACGGTGAAGCGCGACAGGGCACCACCCGAGAACATGTTGAACAGGTTCAGGATGCCGCCGCTTTGGCTGTTGAAGAGCTGCTTGAGCTGCACAGGGTCGATCCCCGGCACCGGGATGTGGGCCCCGATCCGGTAAACGATCAACGCCAGCACCAAGAACACCAAGCGGCGACGGAGGTCACCGAACTTGCCGCTCTTGGCCAGTGCATTTGCGTTGGCTGACACGCTCGTTGCTGCCTTGCTCTGGTTTCTTCAGCTCAGGCCCAGGATCAGGCCAAGGAGCCGCCGGCCGCCTCAATGGCTGCCTTAGCGCCTGCGGTGGCCCCGATGCCCTTGAGCGTGACCTTCTTGGACAGCTCGCCCGTCTTGATGACCTTGACCACCTTGGCGATCTGAGGGATCAGACCGGCGGCCTTGAGCGTGACCAGATCGACCTCGTCTGCAGCCAACAGCTGCAGTTCGCCCAGGGTGATCTCGGCGTTGTACTTCAGGGAAGCAGACTTGAAACCGCGCTTGGGCAGGCGGCGCTGCAGCGGCATCTGGCCGCCTTC
>RGEP01000177.1 GCA_009918225.1 Betaproteobacteria bacterium
TATGAGCCGCGCTGGTTCATGAAGGAATCGCACCTCAACCCTGAAGAGGCGCTGCGGGTGATGGGCGACGTGCAGGCACGGGCTGCCCTGGGCATCCACTGGGGCACCTTCGAGGGGCTTAGCGATGAGCCGCTGGACCAGCCGCCCCGAGACTTGGCCCTGGCCAAACAGCGCCAGCAGGGCACGGGGCCTGCCGCCGACTTCTTCGTGCTGCGGCATGGGCAGACGTGGCAGGCCAGGCCTTAGGGCTGCGCACCATGGTGCGGTAGAGCATTCGTTTTGTGCGCTTACCGCGCGACCCATCCCCCACACACCGGAAACACCTGCCCCACGAAACAGTTGGCCGCGTCGCTGCACAGGTAGGCCGCAAACAGGGCGTCTTCCTGGGCCCCTCTGGCCGCGCTGTAGGTGGAGGCGCGCTTCATGCCGCGCAGGGCCGATGCGCTGCCGATCACAAGGATCTTGCCCGCACGGCGCGCCACCATGGACGGTGCAGCCGCGCCCACCAGGCGCGGCAGGGGGTCGACCAAGGCGGCAAAGGCGGCACGCCACTCGTCTTCGCCCACTTCAGCGGCGGTTGTGGTGGGGGCATGAAAGGCCAAATTGGCCACGAGCACGTCGATGGGGCCAGCCTCTCGCACCACGCGAGCGGCAGCATCCGCAGGCGCAAGCGCTTCGGTATTCGCGATAACCTCGGCACCTTGCTGCGCGAACACTTCGCACAGCGCCGGGCCCATGAAGTCTTCGGCCTGGGTGATCAGCACCCGCTTGCCTGTGAGTGTGTGCATCATGCTGCCCAGTTTAGGAGGCCTGTTTGCGCCAATCCCCCGGAGTTTCCCGCCGCGCGCTGTTGCAGCATGCGGCTGCACTCGCCTGCACAGGCGCGTGGCCGAGCGGGGTAGATGCGCAGGCCTTGGCTGCAACCGCACCGCCGTTTACACCCCCGACCCAGGGGACGGTGCCTGCGGCCTACACCCCGCGCGTGATCGACGCGGCGGGCGCTCAAGCCGATGTGGCGCTGTTGGAGCGGGCGCTGAAGGCGATACACCCGGGCCTCACCCGCCGCAGCTCGGCCGCGGAGATGGACGCGGGCTTTTCCAGCCTGCGCGCATCGGTGCAGGGGCCCGTGGGTGAACTCGACTTCTACCGAGAACTCTCGGCCCTGCTGGCCCTGGTTCGGTGCAGCCACACCAAGGCCGAGGCGCCCGCCGCCTTCGAGCGTTGGCGGCGGGTGCACCCCAGTCACGTGCCGCTGCGCTTTCGGTGGCTCGAAGGACGCATGGTGGTGGTCTCGTGTGCGGACGCCGCCTTGCCGGTGGGCAGCGAGGTGCTGGCCCTGAATGGGCGGGCGGTGTCCGATTGGATGCAGACCCTGGGCCGCTTGGTTTCGGTGGACGGGCACACGCCGTGGGCCCGCGACGCGAACCTGGCCGATGACGGCGACCTGATGGGCAGTGGCTTTGACCACTTTCTGCCTTTTGTGGCCGGCCTGCCCAAGCGATTTGAACTGGATGCCATTCGCCTTGGTGAGCGCAGCCCCAGCCGCTTGAGCCTGGCGCCGCTGTCGTTTGAAGATTGGCTCAAACTGCCCAACGGCAGCCGCACGTGGCGCGCCAACTTTTCTGAGGCAACCCAGTGGCGCTTGCTGCGCCCGGGTACCGGCTACCTGAGGGTGGGCACGTTTGTGAACTACCGCAAGCCCACCGACGCGCAGGCCTTGTTTACACGGGCCATGCTGGACTTGCAAGCTCAAGGGGCACGGCAACTGATCGTGGACCTGCGCGACAACGGTGGGGGCTCAGACGACGCCGCCCTGGCCTTGTTGGACCACCTGGCCCTCAAGCCCTACACCTACCAACGCGCCATGCGCCTCAAGGCCGTTCGCTATGGCGACTTGGAGGCCCACATCGAGACCTGGGGCGACCGCCAGGCCTTGTTTCATGCGCCCCTGAGCCAGTTCACCCGCACGCCTGAGGGCTGGTATGAACGGCGTGCCGAAGACCACCCTGAACACCTGCAGCCCCGGCAGCCGGCCGCGGCGGCGTTTGGCGGTGAGGTGGTGGTGCTGACCGGCCCCTTGAATGCATCAGGGGCCACGATGGTGGTGGCCAAGTTGCAGGACATGGGCCGGGCCCGCTTGGTGGGCGGGCGCTGTGGCGGCAGTGCCGATGGCCCGACGGCCGGGCGCATCTTCACCGTGGTGCTGCCCAGCAGCGGCATCCGGGTTCGCATCCCGCTGGTGTTCAACCAGATGGCGGTGACGCGTTACGACCCACGCGGGGGCATCAGCCCGGATGTTCTGGTTGAGGAGACGGTGGAACACTTCCGGGCAGGGCACGACGAGGTTTTGGCGCAAGCCTTGAAGACCTTGGGTGCGGCTTGATCGGTGCAGCATGAGAGGGCATGTGGACGGTGGTGAAGAACGTGGATGACGCAATCAAGGTCGACGCCAGTGAGCTGTCTCGGGCCATCCACGCGCGCGAGGTTTCGTGCCGTGAGGTGATGCAAGCCCATTTGCAACGCATCCACCGATACACCCGAGTTTGGATTGGGCTCGCACACCTTCAATGAGGTGTTCGGCGCCACGCGCAATGCGTGGGACCTGCAGGTGAGCGCGGGCGGCTCCAGCGGCGGTGCGGCCGTGGCCTTGGCCCTGCGGATGCTGCCCGTGGCCGATGGATCCGACTTCATGGGCTCCCTGCGCAACCCGGCGGCTTGGAACCATGTGTTCGGCTTTCGGCCCAGCCAAGGGCGGGTGCCCCTGTGGCCCAGCCTGGATGCGTGGATGGGCCAGTTGAGCACCGAAGGCCCCATGGCGCGCACCGTGCGCGACTTGGCGCGGCTCTTGGCGACGCAGGCGGGCCCGGATGCCCGAACGCCCTTGGCCCAGACGGCACCACTGCCGCCGATTGATCACCTGTTGGCGGCGGACGCGGGCCTGAAGGCCTTGGACGCGTTGAAGGGCTTGAGGGTGGGATGGCTGGGCGACCTGCAAGGCCACTTGGCAATGGAGCCGGGCTTGTTGGCGGTGGGTGAGGCCGCCTTGGCGCGGCTGGAAGCCGCCGGCGCTGTGGTCGAACCCCTGGCGCCACCCTTTGATCCGGACGAGGTGTGGCAGGCTTGGCTGGTGTGGCGCCGTGCCCTGGTGGCGCCTCGCGTGGCCGGCTTGCTTCGCCAGCCTGGCGCGCGCGAACACATCAAGCCCGAAGCCCTGTGGGAATACGACCAGGCACAAGGCAGCGCCTTGATGGACCTGGTGCAGGCCAGTGCGGTACGCACCCGCTTTCATCAACAACTGCGTACGGCCTTTGAGCGCTTTGATGTGCTGGCCCTCCCTTCGACACAGGTCTGGCCGTTCGCCGTGGACCAGCGCTGGCCGCGCGAGATTGCCGGCCGCGCCATGGACACCTACCACCGCTGGATGGAGGTCACGCTGTACGCCACCTTCGCCGGCTTGCCCGCTTTGAGCATGCCGGCGGGCTTTCATGCGAATGGGCGCTGGCCTGCGGGGCTGCAGTTGATCGGGCGGGCCCAGGCCGACGTCGAACTGCTGACGGTGGCTGCGGGCTACGAGCAGGCCAGTGCCGCGCTCTTGGCGCAGCCCTGCCCGCATGCGTGACCCTGTGAGCTGAGCTCAGTACTGCGCGGCCAAGGGCCCCTGGGCCTGGTCTCGGTACTTGTCGGCCAGGGCTTGTGAGGCCATGCGCAAGACGCCCAGGTCGCTGCCCACGCCCACAAAGCGCATGCCCTGGGCCAAGTAGCGCCGGGCATCGGCTTCGGCTGGGGCCAAGATGCCGGTGGGCTTGCCTGCCGCCTGGGCCGCTGCCAGCACCTGTGCGATGGCTTCCTGCACCTCGGGGTGGTTGGGGTTGCCCAAGTGACCGTAGGAAGCGGCCAGGTCTGAAGGGAACAAAGGGGATCAGCAGATTGGCTGCGCCGGCGTCGAGCAGGCGCTTGATTTCCACGGTGTCGTTCCAGGACGGCCGCACGATGGGCGCGCTGGGGCTGTCCTTGAGCGCCATCAGTTGCGGAATGAGCGACAGCACGTCATTGGGCGCGTGTTCGAGGTCGATCAAGAGCCAATCAAATCCGGCCACGCCCATGACTTCGGTGGTGATGGGGCTGCCCAGCGACAGCCAACTGCCGATGAGGGTGCGGCCTTCGCGCAGCGCGCGGCGAAAGCTGTTGGGGAATGCGCGATAGGGGGTGGGTGGCGTGGGGGTGCTCATGACAGGGTTCCTTTATCTTTGGATCAGGTTGGGTCTCAGGATTCGGTTCAGGTTTTGGCCCCGGATTCGTGTCAGGGTCAGCGAACCAAGCAAGGCCGCTTGGGGTCGAAGGTCCATCCGGGAATCAGGTACTGCATGGCGGCGGCGTCGTCGCGCGCGCCCA
>RGEP01000178.1 GCA_009918225.1 Betaproteobacteria bacterium
GGGCTGGGCGGGATGGAAACCGCAGCGGGGGCCCCGGGGCCGCGCGGTCAGCGCCGGATGCTACACGCTCAACCCCGGCCGCGAGGCCGGTCAGGACAAGCCCTGATCCCCCCACAAGCAAGGGCGATGGCGACTGGGCGAGAATCCGGCGATGTTTGGCCCGCAGTCTGAAGCCCCCGTCGATGGTCGCCCCAGCCGGCCCATCGCGGCCGCCACCGCGCCGGGTGCCATGCCGCACATGACCCGGGCCGGCAGTGCACTCACCCGTGAGATCGAGATCCTGGACGAGTACGGGCAGCGGCGCACGATTGCCATCCCCATCGAGCGGCCCCTGACGGTGTTCGTGGACAAGCGCGAACTGGTCACACTGATGACCTTGGGCTCGGCCCCCGAGCTGCTGGTGCTGGGCTACCTGATCAACCAAAGGCTGATTGCCGCCCCCACGGATGTGGCCTCCATCACCGTGGACTGGGATGTGTCGGCCGCCGCCGTGAAAACCCACCTGGGCATTGAGCACCTGGAGGCGCGCACCGCCAAGCGGGTGGTCACCACGGGCTGTGGACAGGGCACGGTGTTTGGGGACGTGATGGCGGGCCTGGACACCATCCGTTTGCCCGATGCCGCCACCGCCCGCATTCGACAAAGCACCCTGCTCAGTGTTCTGGATGTGATGCGCCAGCAGGACAGCGTGCACCGTCGAGCGGGCAGTGTCCACGGCTGCGCGCTCTTCCAGGGCGGCGAGTTGTTGATGTTTGTTGAGGACGTGGGCCGCCACAATGCCATCGATGCCATCGCGGGTTGGATGGCCATGAACGGGGTGCAGGGCCACGACAAGTTGTTCTACACCACGGGTCGTCTGACCAGCGAGATGGTCATGAAGGCCGCCCACATGGGCGTGCCCATGATCGTTTCTCGCAATGGCGTCACGCAAATGGGCCACGACCTGGCCACGCGCTTGGGCATGACCCTGTTTGGGCGCGCCTCGAATCGGCACTTTCTCTGCTACTGCGGCTTCGACCGCTTCGATTCAGAGCCCGAGCCCATGCGTCCATCGGTGCGCGTGGTGTCGTCCTCGGGCCACGAGGGTTAAACCATGAGTGCTTCCACCCCTGCCACCCTCAGCCCCAGCGCGCTGCAAGGCGTGCGGGTGGTGGAGATGGGCCAGCTCATCGCCGGCCCTTTTTGCGGCAAGACCCTGGCCGAGTTCGGTGCTGATGTGGTCAAGATCGAGCCCCCGGGCAGCGGCGACCCGCTGCGCCAGTGGCGACTGATCAAGGACGGCACCTCGGTGTGGTGGCAGGTGCAAAGCCGCAACAAGCGGTCGGTCGCCCTGGACCTGCGCCAGACCGAAGGGCAGCAATTGGCCCGCGACCTCATCGCGCAGGCCGATGTTTTGATCGAAAACTTCCGGCCGGGCACGCTGGAGGGCTGGGGCCTGTCGCCTGAAGCCTTGATGGCCCTGAACCCCCGGCTGGTCATGGTGCGGATTTCGGGCTATGGGCAAACCGGCCCCTACCGCGACCTGCCTGGTTTTGGGGCCATTGGTGAGGCCATGGGCGGTTTGCGGCACCTGACGGGCGAGCCCGGGCGTGTGCCGGTCCGCGTGGGCGTGTCCATCGGCGACACCTTGGCGGCCCTGCACGCGACGATCGGCGTGATGATGGCCCTGTACCACCGCGACCAGCGCGGGGGCCGCGGGCAGGTGATCGACGTGGCCCTGCACGAAGCGGTGTTCAACGTGATGGAAAGCCTGCTGCCGGAGTACAGCGCCTTTGGTGCCGTGCGCGAAGCCGCTGGCTCTGCCCTGCCGGGCATCGCACCGTCCAATGCGTACCGCTGCCAAGATGGCTATGTGCTGGTGGCCGGCAACGGCGACAGCATTTTCAAGCGCCTGATGGACGTGATCGGCCGGCCCGACCTGGGGGCCGACCCCGGCTTAGCGGGCAACACGGGCCGTGTGGAGCGGGTGGCCGAGCTCGACGCCGCTATCGAGGCCTGGACGATGGGCCGCAGCGTGCAGCAGGTGCTGCAGGCCCTGGGGGGTGCTCGCGTGCCCGCTGGCAAGGTCTACACCGTGGCTGATATTGCGGCCGACCCACACTTCCGCGCGCGGGACATGATCTTGCAGCAACAGACCCGAGAAGGTTACTCGGTGGAGGTGCCCGGAGTGGTTCCCAAGCTCTCCGCTACCCCGGGCACCGTGCGCCAAGCCGCGCCCCGGCTCGGTGAAGACACCGATGCGGTGTTGCAGGAGATGGGCCTAAGCGCCCAGCAGATTGCGCAGCTGCGCGAAAAAGGAATCGTGGCCTGAGCGCTGCTCAGCGCAGTGCGTTGGCGTGCAGGTCGCGCATGCGCACCGGACCGGCTTCGGCCTCGATGGCCTCGCGCAGACCACGGCCCAAGCGCAGGGCAAAGAGCAGTTCCGCACACACGAACATGGGGCCCACCAGCAGCCCGATCAGGTCGTCCATGAATGCCGGCTTGCGCCCTTCGTAGTAGTGGCCGATGAACTGAATGACCCAGCCAGCTACAAACAGGGCGGCACCCCAGACCAGCCACTCGGCACCAGCCTGCAAGGCCACCCAATGCGCCAAGAGCATGAGCAGCCCGTTGCACGCGATGACGCTCAGGCTCACCAACCAGCCGCCCCGGGTGAGGTACCACAGGGCCGCGGCTGCCCACAGGGCCCAGGCCGGGGTGAGGGCCCACAGGGCTCCGGGGTTCAGGGGAATGGCCGGACGGGACAACAGCACGCCGATGCCTAGAACGATGAGCGGGATGCCCACCAGGTGGGTCGCGATGTTGCGCGGGTCGCGGTGGTAGCGGGCGTACTGAACGAGCAGGGTCGTGGTGTCGCGCATGGGAACCTCCAAAGCGGGCCGGCTGGGGCCGGCTGCTGTGCTGGTGCGCTGCATGCTAATCCCGCCGCCCGGCCGCCGACACCCGGAGCTTCCCTAGAATGAGGCTGCGCTGTGGCCATGCGGCCCCGGCGCCTACCCAGCCCCAGGAACCCCCATGAGCATCAAGAGCGACCGCTGGATCCGTCGGATGGCCGAGCAGCACGGCATGATCGAGCCCTTTGAGCCTCCGCGCAACGTGCTCACCATTTGCCTGGGCAAGAGCACCTATGCGCGCTGCGGCATCATCGTCAACGTCACGCCCTTCGAGCCCGAGTGGGAAGGCTATGTGACGCTGGAGTTCAGCAACACCACACCACTGCCGGCCAAGATATATGCCGGCGAGGGTTGTGCGCAGGTGCTGTTCTTCGAAAGCGACGAGGTGTGCGAAACCTCGTACAAAGACCGCGGCGGCAAATACCAGGGCCAGCGCGGCGTGACACTGCCCAAGACCTGAGCCCTTCCCTGAGCCCTTCCATCTGACCGGGCTCGCCAGGCCCGGGCGGACGCAACCGCCCAGTGCCGGCGCGCCTTCAGACCTGTGGGGGGACGGGGTAGGTGCCCGGCACCAAGATGGAACGGTCCACGCCACGCAACTGCGTGTGGCCGCAGAAGGCCATGGTCACATCCAGCTCCTTGTGAAGGATCTGCAGGGCCTTGCTGACACCGGCTTCGCCCATGGCGCCCAGGCCATACACCATGGCGCGGCCGATCATGGTGCCGCGCGCGCCCAGGGCCCAGGCCTTGAGCACATCTTGGCCGCTGCGGATGCCGCCGTCCATCCACACCTCGGTCTTGGAACCGACGGCCTGCACGATGGCCGGCAGCGCTTCGATGCTGGCCGGTGCGCCGTCGAGTTGCCGCCCGCCGTGGTTGCTCACCACGATGGCATCGGCCCCCGCCTTGACGGCCAGCTCGGCGTCTTCGACTTCCATGATGCCCTTGAGGATCAGCTTGCCGCCCCAGCGCTCCTTCACCCAGGCCACATCGTCCCAGTTCAGCCGAGGGTCGAATTGTTCGTTCGTCCAGGCCGAGAGCGACTTCATGTCGCTCACGCCCTTGACGTGGCCCACCAGGTTGCGGAAGGTGCGCCGCTCGGTGCCCAACATGCCCAGGCACCATCGGGGCTTGGTGGCCAGGTTCAGGAGGTTGGCCAGGGTGGGGCGGGGCGGAGCGGACAAGCCGTTCTTCAAGTCCTTGTGGCGTTGGCCAATGACCTGAAGGTCCAAGGTGAGGATCAAGGCCGAGCAGCGCGCCGCTTTGCAGCGCTCGATCATGCGGGCCATCGCCTCACGGTCGCGCATCATGTACAGCTGAAACCAAAAGGGCGCGTTGGTGTGTTCGGCCACATCTTCGATGGAGCAGATGCTCATCGTAGACAGTGCAAAGGGAATGCCGAATTTCTCGGCTGCACGCGCGGCATGGATCTCGCCGTCGGCGTGCTGCATGCCGGTCAGGCC
>RGEP01000179.1 GCA_009918225.1 Betaproteobacteria bacterium
GCTGGATTCGAACCAGCGTAGGCGTAAGCCAACAGATTTACAGTCTGCCCCCTTTAGCCACTCGGGCACCCCTCCGCAGCGAACTACGCAGTATAGCAGCAAATTCAAGCGGCCCGGCGGGGCTACCAGTCGATCGGCGCTCGGGCCGGTTCCTGCGCCCGCAAGAAGGCCTGGACCTGGGAGAAATGAGCGCAGCCGACAAAGGGGGCCGGTGGGCGGCGGGCCGACAAGGGGGACGGGTGGTTGCAAGCCAACACCAGGCGCGAGGCCCTGCCCTGTGAGCCCTGGTCGAACAAAGGGGCTTTGGCCTGGGCGTGGGCACCCCACAACAGGGCGGCCACCGGCTGCGACACCTGTGCCACGGCACGCACCAGCCCATCGGTCAGCGCATCCCACCCCAGGCGGGCATGGGACCCCGCCTGGCCATCCTCGACCGTCAGGCTGGAGTTGAGCAGCAACACCCCCTGACGCGCCCAGCCGCTGAGGTCGCCGCTGGCAGCCGCTGCAGACACCGCCCCCAGGTCGCGGCGCAGCTCCTGCAGGATGTTGCGCAGGCTGGGTGGCAGCCGGCTGTGGGCCGGTACCGAAAACGCCAAGCCCTGGGCCTGGCCAGCGCCGTGATAGGGGTCTTGTCCCAAGATGAGCACCCGCACCGAAGCCAACGGCGTGAGGGTCAGGGCGTGCAGCACCTGGGCCGGATAGACCACCGCACCCTGCGCTTGGCGCTGCTCGACCGCAGCGATCAGGGCTTGGCCAGCAGCGCTGCGCATCCAATCCCGCACCAGCGGCGCCCAATCGCCCAGCACCGACGGTTCAGCGCAGGCCTGCTCCAGGTGCTGCCCCAGAGCTTGGCGCAGCGCGTTTGGCGCGTCCAGCGGCAAGGACACAGCCCGCGCCGCCCCTTAGGCGAAAAGCTCGGCCAGGGCAGCTCCCGGGTCGGCCGCGCGCATAAAGGCCTCGCCGACCAAGAAGGCGTGGATGCCGGCCTCGCGCATGCGCTGCACATCGGGCGGGCCCATGATGCCGCTTTCGGTGACCAAGAGCCGGTCCGCCGGCACCCGCTGCTGCAGGTCCAGTGTGGTCTGCAACGACACCTCAAACGTGCGCAGATTGCGGTTGTTCACGCCCACCAAGGGCGTGCGCAAACGCAAGGCCCGGTCCAGCTCGGCGCCGTCGTGCACCTCCACCAAGACGTCCATGCCCAAGGCCTGGGCGCAGGCCTCGAGGTCGCGCATCTGTGCATCGTCCAGGCAGGCTGCGATCAGCAAGATGCAGTCCGCACCAATGGCGCGGGCTTCGTGTACCTGGTACTCATCGACCATGAAATCCTTGCGCAGCACCGGCAAGGAACACGCCTGGCGGGCCTGGTGCAGGTAATCGGCATGGCCCTGAAAGAAGCGTTCGTCGGTGAGCACACTCAAGCAAGCCGCACCGTGCTGCGCATAGGACCTTGCAATGTCCGCCGGCACGAAGTGCTCCCGGATCACGCCCTTGCTGGGGCTGGCCTTCTTGATTTCTGCGATCACAGCCGCCTGGCCCTGGGCGGCTTTGGACCTCAAGGCCTGCGCAAACCCGCGGACATCACGGCGCTGCTCGGCCGCTTCGCGCCAGGAGGCCAGGCTGCGGCGCTGGCGCGCCAGCGCCAACTCCTCGTGCTTGACGCTGACAATCTTGTTCAGGATGTCGGACATGGTGGTGCAGCGGGCGTGTGCTTCGAAAGGTCCAGAGTATCGGGCGGAGCCGGCGCGGCCGCTTCAACGTTGGGCATGCCGCAAGGCTGGGCAAGGGCAAACCGCCCCGCTACACCCGCATCCCTTCACGGGCCACGCCCAGGCGTGCGGCCAGCACATCTGTGAGCTCGCTGCACGCCCTGAGGTTCTTCATGGAGGTCCGCGCCGGCGTCTGGAAGATTCGGGCCACACGGCCACGCTCCTCGTGACGCAGGTCAATGGCCACGCTGCGAAAGCGGTCGCCGGCCACACAGGACAAGGCGTATCCCTGGGTCGATTCCAGCAGCACCGGCTGGCCCGGCAGGCCTTCGGGCTTGAATTCACCCGAGTCCAAGCGCAGGCGCCAGCCCCCACGCACCCGCCAGGTGCTGAGCTGAATCAGCAGGCCAGCAAAGATAAAGGCCAGGGCCAGCCAACCCAAGGCCGGGCCCAAGCGCGCGGCCCATTCGGGCGCCATCGCCACGGTTGGGGCCGCCGACGCCTGGCCCATCTTGGTCAACAGCGCCCAAGCCTCGCCCAGCGCCGCGCCGGCCACGGCCAAGGCCGCCCCTTGCCAACCGGGCTCCAGGCGCGGCAAAAACACCTCGTCGTCGTGCTGGGCAGCACGCAGCAGTTCGGGCAAGCCCAGTGAAGCGAACATGCGCTGGGCCTCAGCCCGCCAGTGCCTGCGTGGCGGCCACGAACTGCGCCACCCGGGCTTGCGCCGCCCCACTGGCCACGGCTTGCCGGGCCAAAGCGATGCCTTCGGCCATGCTGGTGCTCAAGCCTGCGGCATACAGGGCGGCCCCGGCATTGAGCAAGACGATGTCGCGCACAGGCCCGTCCTCGTTGGCCAAGGCACGGCGGATGCAGGCCACCGACTCATCCCGGTTGGACACACGCAAGACGCGGCTGTCATAGACCGGCATGCCGAAGTCGCTGGGGTGCACCGTGTATTCGTGAATCTGGCCGTTCTTGAGCTCTCCGACCATCGACTCTCCCGAAATCGACAGCTCGTCGAGGCCGTTCATGCCGTAGACCACCAGGGCGTGTTCAGCGCCCAAGCGCTGCAGCACGCGCACCTGAATGCCCACGAGGTCGGGGTGGAACACGCCCATGAGCGTGTTGGGGGCCGAGGCTGGGTTGGTCAAGGGCCCGAGGATGTTGAAGATGGTCCGCACGCCCAACTCCTTGCGCACCGGCGCGGCGTGCTTCATGGCTGCGTGATGGTGCGGCGCGAACATGAAGCCGATGCCGGTTTGCTCCAGGCACTGCGCCACCTGTTCGGGCTGAAGGTCGATGCGCGCACCCAAGGCCTCCATCACATCGGCACTGCCCGAGGTGGAGCTGACGCTGCGCCCGCCATGCTTGGCCACGCGGGCCCCAGCCGCGGCGGCCACGAAGGTGGAGGCGGTGGAAATGTTGAAGGTGTGGGAGCTGTCGCCCCCCGTGCCCACGATGTCCACCAAGTGGCGCCGGTCCGGCACCACCACGGGCGTGGCCAGCTCCCGCATCACCTGCGCAGCCGCGGCGATCTCGCCTATCGTTTCCTTCTTGACCCGCAGACCAATAGCAATGGCCGCGATCATGGTCGGCGACATGTCGCCGCTCATGATGCGCCGCATCAGCGTGAGCATCTCATCGTGGAAGATTTCGCGGTGCTCGATGATGCGCACCAGGGCCTCGGTGTTGCTGATGGTCATGATGTCCTCAATGAAGGGGCTGGGGCGGTGGGCTTCGCGGCCGGGCTGTTGGCGGTGTGCCCGGCTCAGGTGAGCAGCTGGCGAAACACCGCCAGCGCCTGCTGCACCTGCTCGGCGTCGACATCCAGGTGCGTGACCAGGCGCAGCCGCGACGCGCCGGTGCACCACACGCCGCGTGCAGCCAGCGCTGCACACAGCCCGTCGGGGTAACGCGCCAATACCGATGGCGCCAGATCGACAAACACAATATTGGTCTGGGGCGGCTGCACCGACACGCCGGGCAGGCCCTGAAGGCCTTGGGCCAGCTGGCGCGCATGCTCGTGGTCCTGGGCCAAACGCTGCACATGGTGGTCCAGCGCATGCAGCGCCGCAGCAGCCAAGAGCCCGGCTTGGCGAAGCCCGCCGCCGGCCATCTTGCGCCAGCGGTGGGCGCGCTCAATGAAGTCGCGGCTGCCGCACAGCGCGGAGCCCATGGGTGCGCCCAAGCCCTTGCTGAAGCACACCGATACGCTGTCGAAGCCCCTGACCAGTTCGCCAACAGGCTGGCCGCTGGCCACGGCCGCATTGAACAGGCGCGCGCCATCCAGATGGGTCAACAGGCCACGTGCACGGGCCTTGGCGGTCGCCTCGGCCACATAGGCCGCGTCCAGCACCTGCCCGCCCCAGGTGTTCTCCAGACACAGCAGCCGGGTTCGCGCGAAATGCGCATCGTCTGGCTTGATCGCCGCTTCAATGTCGCGCCACTCCAGGCGGCCGTCGGGGCCCTGCGGCAAGGGTTGGGGTTGAATGCTGCCCAAAACAGCCGCACCACCCCCTTCCCAGCGGTAGGTGTGGGCCATTTGGCCCACCAGGTACTCGTCGCCGCGGCCGCAGTGCGCCATGAGGGCGCACAGATTGCTTTGGGTACCGCTGGGCATGAACAAGGCCGCTTCGAAACC
>RGEP01000180.1 GCA_009918225.1 Betaproteobacteria bacterium
TTCGCCTTGATGGTGATCTTGTTTTCCTTGCCGGTGCCCTTGTCCTTGGCGCCGACGTGCAGGATGCCGTTGGCGTCGATGTCGAAGCTCACCTCGATCTGGGGCACGCCGCGCGGGGCCGGCGGGATGCCTTCGAGGTTGAACTCGCCCAGCGACTTGTTGGCCTGGGCCAGCTCGCGCTCGCCCTGGTAGACCTTGATGGTCACGGCCGGCTGGTTGTCGTCGGCGGTGGAGAAGGTCTGGGAGAACTTGGTCGGGATGGTCGTGTTCTTCTTGATCATCTTCGTCATCACGCCGCCCAGGGTCTCGATGCCCAGGGACAGCGGGGTGACGTCCAGCAGCAGCACGTCCTTGCGCTCGCCGCCCAGGACCTGGCCTTGGATGGCAGCGCCGACGGCCACGGCCTCGTCGGGGTTCACGTCACGGCGCGGTTCCTTGCCGAAGAACTCCTTGACCTTGTCCTGCACCTTGGGCATGCGCGTCATGCCGCCGACCAGGATCACATCGTCGATGTCGCTGACCTTCACGCCCGCATCCTTGATGGCGGTGCGGCAGGGGTCGATGGTGCGCTCGATGAGCTCGTCCACCAGGCTTTCCAGCTTGGCACGGGTGAGCTTGATGTTCAGGTGCTTGGGGCCGCTGGCGTCTGCCGTGATGTAGGGCAGGTTGACGTCGGTGCCCGATGAAGAAGACAGCTCGATCTTGGCCTTCTCGGCCGCTTCCTTCAGGCGCTGCAGGGCCAGCACGTCCTTGGTGAGGTCAACACCTTGTTCCTTCTTGAACTCGGCGATGATGTAGTCGATGATGCGCTGGTCGAAGTCTTCGCCGCCCAGGAAGGTGTCGCCGTTGGTCGACAGCACTTCGAACTGCATTTCACCGTCGACATCGGCGATTTCGATGATGGAGATGTCGAAGGTGCCACCACCCAGGTCATAAACGGCGATCTTGCGGTCGCCCTTGCCACCCTTGTCCAGGCCGAAGGCCAGGGCTGCGGCGGTGGGTTCGTTGATGATGCGCTTGACGTCCAAACCGGCGATGCGGCCGGCATCCTTGGTGGCTTGGCGCTGGCTGTCGTTGAAGTAGGCCGGGACCGTGATCACCGCCTCGGTGACTTCCTCGCCCAGGTAGTCCTCGGCGGTCTTCTTCATCTTGCGCAGCACTTCGGCGCTGATCTGGGGCGGCGCCAGCTTCTTGCCGCGCACCTCCACCCAGGCGTCCCCGTTGTCGGCCGCGCTGATGGTGTAGGGCATCAGGTCGATGTCCTTTTGAACTTCTTTTTCCGTGAACTTGCGGCCGATCAGGCGCTTGACGGCATACAGGGTGTTGCGCGGATTGGTGACGGCTTGGCGCTTGGCCGAGGCGCCCACCAGGATCTCGCCGTCCTCTTGGTAGGCGATGATCGACGGCGTGGTCCGTGCACCCTCGCTGTTCTCGATCACGCGAGTGGTGTTGCCTTCCATGACCGAGACGCACGAATTGGTCGTGCCCAGGTCAATGCCGATGATCTTTCCCATGATGGCTCCTTGTGGTCGGTGGGCCGCCTGCTGCGGCCGGTATTCAAATCTGGATAGAACGTAGGGGCGGTTGCGGCGGTTTCAAGCCCTGCGGCCACCGGCTGCGCGCCGGTTGCGAAGGCGATTCGCCTGCGGCGGGCTCTAGCGCGGTGCGGCCACCGTCACCAAGGCCGGGCGCAGCACCCGGTCGGCGATCAGGTAGCCCTTTTGCAGAACCGTGACCACCGTATTGGCCTCTTGTTCGGCGGGCACCATGCTGATGGCTTGATGGTGGTGGGGGTCGAACTTGGTGCCCGCTGGCGGGTTGATCTCCAAGACCTTGTTGCGCTCCAGGGCCGAGGCCAGCTGGCGCAGGGTGGCCTGCACCCCTTCGAGCATCTGTTCGGGCGTGGCCGCGGGCAGGGCAATCGCGGCCTCTAGGCTGTCTCGCACCGGCAAGAGGCTCTCGGCGAAGGACTCAACCGCAAACTTGCGCGCTTTGCTGACCTCTTCTTCAGAACGCCGACGGATGTTCTCGACCTCGGCCTTGGCTCGCAGGTAGGCATCGGAGACCTCCGCGTGGCGGGCCTGGAGCTCAGCCAACTGCTGCTCGGGTGTTGGTGCTGCCTCGGGTTGACCGCCGGGCGCCTGGGGCTGGGCGGCATGGGGCTCGGCGCTGGAAGCGGCAGCCTGGGGATCTTGCGCGGTACTCATGTTGTGCTTAAGCGGGTGTGGCGAAGGGCGCTTGCAGGCGCCCAGGTGGGGGTTGATCGGACCAGGCCGGCCATCAGCGGTTTGGGGGCCGCTCGGTGGCGGCGGCGCCTCGACCGCGGCGGCCGACCGGGGTCAAACCGGCCTTAGCCCCGGTAAATGGGGCCGCTGTGGGTGAATTCAAGAGTGGCCGCTGTCGTCCCAGCGCGCGCTCCAGCGGTCCCAATCGCTGAGGTCTCGCCGATCGCGCTTGGTGGGGCGCCCGGCCACCTGGCTCAGGGCCGGCTCCACCCCCAGGCGACGCAGTTGCAGGGCCGCCTCCCGCGCGCTGCGGCTGGCCTCGGTCTCGGCATAGAGCTGCTGGGCCACAGGGGCCGGGCCGCGAACGGTGGACAAGCCCAGGACCTGCACCGTGCGGGTGAGCCCGCCGGGCTCCCGGATTTCAATCTCATCGCCCGGGTGTACCTCTCGCGAAGGCTTGGCCGGCAAGCCGCTGACCCAGACCCGGTTGCGGTCTATGGCCTCCATGGCCAGCGCGCGGGTTTTGAAAAAGCGGGCTGCCCACAGCCATTTGTCGAGCCGACAGCGCAGGGCGTCGGCCGCAGCGCCCAACCCATGCTGGGTCGCTTCCCGAGGCCCGGATCGACCCCGGCCCATCAGTCCTTTGCACCCAGGCCCAAGGCCAGCGAGCGCTGGACTTGGCCTTCGGCCTGTGCCTGGGCCGCTTCCAGCGCACTGGCCTGTACCGGCCATCCCTGCAAATGCCGCTGGGCAATCGAGGCCAGGGCCTCGATCCACATGGGCTCGTCGTTGAGGCAGGGGATGTAATGAAAAGCCTTGCCGCCGGCGTCCAAGAAGGCGTGTTGCGCTTCTTGGGCAATCTCCTCCAGGGTCTCCAGGCAGTCCGAGGTGAAGCCCGGGCACATCACATCCACCCGCTCGCAGCCCTCCTGGGCCATGCGGATGAGGGTGGGCTCGGTGTAGGGTTCCAGCCACTTGGCCTTGCCAAAGCGGCTTTGGAAGGTCACCACCACCTCGGACTCCGCCAGGCCCAGGGCCTGGCGCAGCAGGCGGGCCGTCTTGTAACACTCGCAGTGGTAGGGGTCGCCCAGGTGCAAGGAGCGCTCGGGCACACCGTGAAAGCTCAGCAGGAGCTTGGGGCTGCGGCCATGTTGGGCCCAGTGTTGCCGTACCCGTTGGGCCAAGGCCTGGATGTAGCCCGGGTCGTCGTGGTAGTGGTTCACGAACCGCCACTCGGGCATCCGCCGCTGGCGGCCCGACCAGGCCATCACGGCATCTTGGACACTGGCGGTGGTGGCTGCAGCGTACTGGGGGTACAGGGGCAGCACGAGGATGCGCTGCACCCCGCTGGCCTTGAGCTCATCCAGCACCGAGGCCACTGATGGGTTGCCATAGCGCATGGCATAGCGAACGGTGACGTCCAGACCGCGCGCGTGCAGCACCCCGTCGAGTTGCTGGGTCTGTTCTTGGGTCCAGTGCGCCAGTGGTGAGCCCTGTGGCATCCAGATGCTGGCGTACTTGGCGGCTGACTTGGCTGGCCGCACGCGCAGGATGATGCCGTGCAGAAGCGGCTTCCACACGATGGCGGGAATCTCCACCACGCGTGGGTCGCTGAGGAACTCAGCCAGGTAGCGCCGCAAGGCCGGCGCGGTGGGGGCGTCCGGCGTACCGAGATTGACCAGCAGCACCGCCGTTCGAGCAGCGCTGCCGTGGCGGTAGGCCGGTTCGGTTTGGAAGCTCATCGCCGTGACCAGGCGGCTTGGCCGCTGCTCAAAGGTTGTCGAGGTAGGTGCGCAGCTTGTCGCTGCGGCTGGGGTGCTTGAGCTTGCGGATGGCCTTGGCTTCGATTTGGCGAATGCGCTCGCGGGTCACGTCAAACTGCTTGCCCACCTCTTCCAAGGTGTGGTCGCTCTGCATTTCAATGCCGAATCGCATGCGCAACACCTTGGCTTCGCGCGGGGTGAGGCTGTCCAGGATGTCCTTGACCACGTCGCGCAAGCCGGCCTGCATGGCCGCATCCATCGGGGCCACGTTATTGGTGTCCTCGATGAAGTCGCCCAGGTGCGAGTCGTCATCGTCGCCGATGGGCGTCTCCATGGA
>RGEP01000019.1 GCA_009918225.1 Betaproteobacteria bacterium
CAGGACAGGCGCATCTGCTCGATGTGCTCGTTGATGGCGCTGTCCTTCTCGATGAAAAGGTCGCGCTGGGGCACATAAGCCTCAGGCTGGTAGTAGTCGTAGTAGGACACGAAGTACTCCACTGCGTTCTTCGGGAAGAACTCGCGGAACTCGGAGTACAGCTGCGCGGCCAGGGTTTTGTTGGGCGCGAACACGATGGCCGGCCGCCCCAGGCGGGCGATCACATTGGCCATGGTGTAAGTCTTGCCCGAGCCGGTCACCCCCAACAGGGTCTGAAAGCTCAGGCCGTCCTGCACGCCCTCAACCAGCTGGGCGATGGCCGTGGGCTGGTCACCCGCCGGGGGATACGGCTGGAAGAGCGCAAACGGAGAGCCGTCGAAGTTGACGAACTGGCCCTCTGGTGGGGCGCTGGCACCACCGGCCACCGGGGTCACAGAGCCCGCAACCAAGGGCGCATTGGCAAGGCCTGCAGGGCCTGGCTTGTCATTTAGGGGCATAGAAGATGCGGTGGGAGGTGGGCAGCAGCTCAGGGTTTAGCCTGAGTACCCCCACTACAATGCGGGGTTGCTTCGATGATTTCAGCACAGGACAAACCATGACGCTTTTTGCTGCCGTTGAAATGGCCCCGCGCGACCCGATTCTGGGCCTCAATGAACAGTTCAACGCCGATCCCAACCCCGCCAAGGTGAACCTGGGGGTGGGCGTGTACTACGATGAAAACGGCAAGCTGCCCCTGCTGCGATGTGTCGCAGCGGCGGAAAAGGCCTTGATTGAGCAGGCCAAGCCCAAGGGCTATCTGCCGATCGACGGTATCGCGGCCTACGACAAGGCCGTGCAAGACCTGGTGTTCGGCAGCCAAGGCGAAGCCGGCCAGGCCCTGGTGGCCAGTGGCCGGGTGGCCACGGTGCAGGCCTTGGGCGGCACCGGCGGCCTGAAGGTCGGCGCCGACTTTCTCAAGCGCCTGAACCCCGGCGCCAAGGTGCTGATCAGCGACCCCTCCTGGGAAAACCACCGCGCGCTGTTCACCAACGCGGGCTTCACGGTGGAGGCCTACCCCTACTACGACGCGGCTGCACGGGGCATCAACGTGGCCGGCATGCTGGCCGCGCTGAACGCGGCGCCCGCCGGTACCGTGGTGGTGCTGCACGCCTGCTGCCACAACCCCACGGGCTACGACCTCACGCCGGCGCAGTGGCAAGAGGTGGTCAACACCGTCAAGGCCCGCGGCCTGGTGGCCTTCTTGGACATGGCCTACCAAGGTTTCGGCGAAGGCATCGCGCAAGACGGCGCCGTGGTGGGCCAGTTCATGGCCGCTGGACTGGACTTCTTTGTGTCCACCAGCTTCTCCAAGAGCTTTTCGATGTACGGCGAACGCGTGGGCGCCCTGAGCGTGGTGTGCGCGAGCAAAGAAGAAGCCAGCCGGGTCTTGAGCCAGCTCAAGATCGTCATCCGCACCAACTACAGCAACCCGCCCACCTTTGGCGCGCAGGTGGTGGCCACGGTGCTCAACACGCCGGCGCTGCGCCAGCAGTGGGAAGACGAGCTGGGCCAGATGCGCGTGCGCATCAAGGCCATGCGCGAGCAGCTGGTGGCCAAGTTGAAGGCAGCGGGCGTGCCCGGCGACCTGTCCTTCATCACCCGGCAAAAAGGCATGTTCAGCTATTCCGGGCTGAACAAGACGCAGATGGAGCGCCTGCGGGGCGAATTCGGCATCTATGGCGTAGACAGCGGTCGCATTTGCGTGGCCGCCCTCAACGGTCGCAACCTCGACGCCGTGGCTGCGGCCATCGCCCGGGTGATCTGAGGCGGCGCCCCTCCAGGCGCTAGGCGCGAAGGATTCGCGTCAGCTCCCTGGGATACAAAGGTTTGTTGCACCGCAACATCTTCCGTGTCACAGTGCGTGTGCGCAGGCCCGGCGACCCCGGGCTGGCGTGAAGTGTGAGCCCGATCAACCCCGCACCCAAAAGGTTTAACCATGTTGTATCAGCTCTATGAAGCCCAGCGCGCGCTGCTGGCGCCGTTCTCGGAATTTGCCAGCGCCTCGTCCAAGCTCTACAACCACCCCCTGTCGCCGTTTACGCACACGCCCATGGCCCAGCGCATCTCTGCGGGCCTGGACCTGATGCACCGGCTGGCTAAAGACTACGAAAAGCCCGCGTTCGCCATTCCCAGCGTGAAGGTAGGCGGTGCAGATGGTGTCGAGGTGGCGGTGCAGGAACAGGTGGCCATCGAGAAGCCCTTTTGCCGCCTGCTGCGCTTCAAGCGCTTCAGCGACCAGCCCAAAGTATTGGCGCTGATGAAGGACCAACCCGTGGTGCTGGTGGTGGCGCCGCTGTCAGGCCACCATGCCACCTTGCTGCGCGACACCGTCAAGAGCCTGCTGCAAGACCACAAGGTCTACATCACCGACTGGACCGACGCGCGCATGGTGCCCACAGACCAAGGGCCCTTCCACCTGGACGACTATGTGGCGTATGTGCAGGCCTTCATTGAGCACATTGGGCCTGAGGTGCACGTAATCAGCGTGTGCCAACCGACGGTGCCCGTGCTGGCCGCCGTGTCGCTCAACGCCAGCCGTGGCGCCACCTTGCCGCGCACCATGACCATGATGGGCGGGCCCATCGACGCCCGCAAGTCACCCACGGCGGTGAACAACCTGGCCATGAACAAGAGCCATGAGTGGTTCCAGAACAATGTGATCTACCAAGTTCCGATGAACTACCCCGGCGCTGGGCGCTCGGTGTACCCGGGCTTTTTGCAGCACACCGGTTTCGTGGCCATGAACCCCGACCGTCACCTGAGCTCGCACTACGACTACTTTTTGGACCTGATCCGTGGTGACGACGACAGCGCGGAAAGCCACCGCCAGTTCTACGACGAGTACAACGCGGTGCTCGACCTGCCGGCCGAGTACTACCTTGACACCATCAAGACCGTCTTCCAGGACTTTGCCCTGGTGCACGGCACCTGGAAGGTCAAGGGCCAATTGGTGCGGCCGCAAGACATCCGCGGCGTGCGCCTGCTGACCGTGGAAGGCGAACTCGACGACATCTCCGGCGCTGGCCAAACCCGCGCCGCACTCGAACTGTGCAGCGGCATCCCCGCTGCGCACAAGCGCCACTTCGATGTGCCCGGTGCCGGTCACTACGGCATCTTCAGCGGCCGGCGCTGGCGGGAGATGGCATACCCGGAGGTTCGCCGGTTCATCGCTCAGGGCGCAGCATCGCCGAGGCAGGCTGCGTCAGGCGCTGCGGCCTCGCGTGGCCGCAAACAGCCTGGCAAAGTGGTGAACAAGCGAGCCCAGTAAGGCCGACACCCAAGCCTGCAAGCCGCCGTATCCACCGGATCCTTTCCATCGTGGCTGCCCCCGAAGCACCGTTGCCCCTGGCCGACCGGCTCAACGAGGCCCTGCCCCAGACCCAGTGCACACGCTGCGGCTACCCCGATTGCCGCTCCTATGCACAGGCCATCGCCGCGGGCCAAGCCGGGATCAACCAGTGCCCGCCCGGCGGAGCCGAAGGCATCGCCCGCTTGGCGCGGCTGACCGGCCAGCCTGTGGTACCGCTCAACCCTGACCATGGAGTCGAGGGCCCCCGCCGGCTTGCGGTGATCGATGAGAACTGGTGCATCGGCTGCACCCTGTGCATCAAGGCCTGCCCGGTGGACTGCATCATCGGCGCGTCCAAGCTCATGCACACCGTGATCAACGACCAGTGCACCGGCTGCGAGTTGTGCATCCCGGCCTGTCCGGTGGACTGCATCAGCCTGCTGGAGGTGACCCCGGGCGCCAGTGGTTGGGCCGCCTGGAGCCCGCAACAGGCCCAGGCCTCGCGTGCGCGCTACGAGTTTCGTGCGGCCCGGCTGGACCGAGACCGCCGCGAGCAAGACGAGCGGCTGGCGGCCAAGGCGGCCGCCAAACTCAAGGAGCTGGCGTCGCCAACAAACGCACAAGACCCGGGCCGCACATGAACCGACAGCAGATTGACACCTTCTTCCAAACCCTGCGCGCGGCCAACCCCCAGCCCCAGACCGAGCTGGCCTATTCCAGCGTGTTCGAGCTGCTGGCCGCCGTGTTGCTGTCGGCCCAAGCCACCGATGTGGGGGTGAACAAGGCCACCCGCGGCCTTTTTTCGAGAGCCCCCACGCCGCAAAAGATGCTGGACTTGGGCGTGGCGGGTATTGAAGCGCACATCAAGACCATCGGCCTGTACCGCAACAAGGCCAAGAACCTGCACGAGACCTGCCGGCTGCTGCTGGAGCGGCACGGCGGCCAGGTGCCCCGCGAACGCGAGGCCCTGGAGGCCTTGCCTGGCGTGGGCCGCAAGACGGCCAATGTGGTGCTGAATGTGGCTTTTGGTGAAGCCACGATGGCGGTTGACACGCATATCTTTCGGGTCAGCAACCGCACCGGCCTGGCCCCGGGCAAGACGCCACTGGCCGTAGAAGAAGCGCTGCTGCGCCGTGTGCCGCAGACCTACTTGGTGGATGCCCACCATTGGCTGATCCTGCACGGCCGCTACGTCTGCCAAGCCCGCAGCCCGCGCTGCAGCGAATGTGCAGTGGCCGCCTGCTGCGACACGGGGCGGCGCACTTGACCGGGAGAATGGCGCTGATCGGGCGCGGGCATCGACGAGAAATCGTGCCGAAAAGGCTGCCTACAATCGGCGCGTGACCGCCAACAACAGCGCCCATGTCCACCCTTGAAGACCTCGCGCGGCGCGTGGAGCATCTCTTGGTGCGGCACGCGGAATTGCAGCGCACCCACAACCTGCTGCAGCAACAGGTGCAGGACCTGACGGCCGAACGTGATGCCCTGCGCCAGCGTTTGGGCACTGCGCGCAGCCGCTTGGACGCCTTGATCGCGCGGATCCCCCCCAGTGCACAGGCGGTAGCCGAAGAGGCCACCCCGGGAGGTGAGGGATGAAGCAGGTGGAAGTGACCATCCTGGGTCAGAGCTACCTGCTGGCCTGCCCCGACGATGGGCAGGAGGCCTTGCTTCAGGCCGTGGCCACGGTGGACCGCGAAATGAGCGCCATCCGCGATGCGGGCAAGGTGAAGGCCCCGCAGGTTTTTATTTCCTTGAACCGATGCTCTCTGGAGCCCGGGCTTGGAACATCGTCGGGCTGGTGTGAGCGTCTCGCGTCAGATGAACCCGAAGCCCAACTGACCTCGCCCACCTGAATCCCCTGGGTTCAGGAATGCGGCCTGCGGCTGGCGGCGGACACCTTTACACACCCATGGACCTGCTGCTCGCCGCCGAACTTCTGCTCTTGGGCGGCTGCATTGGTTTTCTGGCCGGGCTGCTGGGCATTGGCGGCGGCATGCTGATGGTGCCGTTCCTGACCATCATCCTGGGCAACCGCGGCGTGCCCTCTGACCTGGCCTTCAAGATGGCCATCGCCACGTCGATGGCCACCATCCTGTTCACCTCGATTTCCAGCGTCCGGGCCCACCACCGGCGCGGCGCCGTCCGCTGGGACATCGTGCGCGGCATGGCGCCGGGCATCGTCACGGGCGGCCTCATCGCCGGCGCCGGCATCTTCGCCCTGGTGCGGGGCCAGGCGCTGGTCCTGCTGTTTGTGGGCTTTTTGACCTTTTCGGCCACGCAGATGCTGTTGGACCGCAAGCCCAAGCCCAGCCGCACGCTGCCGGGTTGGTGGGGCCAGTCAGCGGCCGGCACCGGTATCGGGCTCTTGTCCGGCTTGGTGGGGGCCGGAGGGGCCTTCGCCTCCGCCCCGTTCATGACCTGGTGCAATGTACCCATCCACCAAGTGGTGGCCACGGCCTCTGCCCTGGGGTTTCCGATCGCCTTGGCCAACACCGCAGGCTATCTCTTGGGCAGTTGGAACCTGACACCGGCCCTGCCGGGAGCTTTTGGTGTGCTGTACCTGCCGGCACTGGCGGTGATTGCCACCGGCAGCATGGCCGTGGCGCCCTGGGGTGCCAAAGCTGCTCACGCCCTCAATGTGCGCCAGCTCAAGCGCGTTTTCGCGCTGCTGCTGTACGGCTTGGCGGCCTATATGCTGGTGCGGGCCTGGAACGCTTGATCCCGGGCCGGGAAATGCTGCTACAATAGAGGGCTTTACCGACAACCGCCTGACCCATGACGACCATTCGAGTCAAAGAAAACGAGCCCTTCGACGTGGCCCTGCGCCGCTTCAAGCGCACCATTGAGAAGCTCGGTCTTCTGACCGATCTGCGCGCCCGTGAGTTCTATGAGAAGCCCACGGCTGAGCGCAAGCGCAAGAAGGCGGCGGCGGTCAAGCGCCACTACAAGCGCGTGCGCAGCATGCAGCTGCCCAAGAAGCTGTACTGATCGTTCCAGTACCGATTTCTTCGCCCACGCGACCAGGCCCGCTTGGCTTCAACGCCCGCGGGCTTTGTCTTTGGAGCCCCACATGTCGACCCCCTCCCCCTCCACGCTCAAGGACCGCATCACCGAGGACATGAAATCGGCGATGAAGGCCAAGGAAGCCGACCGCCTGTCCACGATCCGGATGCTCTTGGCCGCCATCAAGCAAAAAGAGGTCGACGAGCGCATCACCCTGGACGACGCTGCCGTGGTGGCGGTGGTGGACAAGCTGATCAAGCAACGGCGGGATTCAATTGCCGCCTTTGAGCAGGCCGGGCGTACCGACCTGGTGGCCAAGGAAAGCGCCGAAGTTGCGGTCTTGCAGGCCTACCTGCCCGCCCGATTGAGTGCAGAGGAACTCGCGGCCGAAGTGCGCGCCCTGCTCAGCGAACTGGGTGCCAGCGGCCCAGGTGACATGGGCAAGGCCATGGGCGCAGCCAAGCAACGCCTGGCTGGCAAGGCCGACATGGGGCAGGTTTCAGCCCTGATCAAGGCGAACTTGGCCGGCTGAGGCGCCCCGCCCCCCTCAAAACAATCCCCACCAGCGTCGAAATCGGAACCGCAAATGCCCATGGATGATGACCTGTTGCCCCTGCACGCCGTCGCACCGGATGTGTGCGTGGCCCCCCAGTTGACCCCGCAGGCCATGGCCGAGGCGGCCCGCCAGGGGTTCAAGTCGGTGATCAACAACCGGCCCGACTATGAAGAGGGGCCAGAACAGCCCACCAACGCCTCGATCGAAGCGGCTGCACGCGCTGCAGGGCTGCAGTATGCGTTCCTGCCGGTGCAAGGGGGCTACCAATCTCCCGAGGAGATTGCGGCCTTTGCCCAACTCCTGGCCGACCTGCCCCGCCCCATCCTCGCTTTTTGCCGATCGGGTGCGCGGTCCACGCGCTTGTTCGTAGCGGCCACACGCGGCTAGGCCGCGCCGGCCCTACACTCGGGGCCGAGCTGAACGCGCGCCGATGCGCGCCAAGGAGCGTTTGTGAACCTCTTGCTGGGCATCACCAAGGTCATCGACAGCCTCACCGACCGCTTTGGCGGCTTGGCCAAATGGGCTGTTTTCCTTTCGTGCTTCATCAGTGCGGCCAATGCCCTGGTCCGCTACCTGGCCGACTACAGCTCCAACGCCTTTCTCGAGATCCAGTGGTACCTGTTCGCCGCCTGCGTCATGCTGGGTGCGGCACAGGTGCTGCGGGTCAACGAACATGTGCGGGTGGACCTGCTGTATGGGCGCCTGAGCGGCAAGGGTCAGGCGATCCTGGACCTTGCAGGGCTGTGCCTGTTCCTGATGCCGGTGATGGTGGCCATGATCTGGTTCTCCTGGCCTCTGTTCGTGAAGATGTTCATGAGCGGGGAGATGTCCAGCAACGCGGGCGGCCTCATCCGCTGGCCTGCGATGATGATGCTGCCCCTGGGCTTCAGCCTGGTCCTGTTGCAAGGCATCTCTGAAGCGATCAAGCGGGCCTTGTGGCTGGCCCACAAATACGAGGGTGATTTCCACTACGAAAGGCCCCTGCAATGATCGAGATGCAGAGCTTTGCCCCGCTGATGTTCGCGGGGCTGATCGTGGTGCTGTTGATCGGCTTTCCGGTGGCCTTTTCGCTGTCGGCGCTGGGACTGGCCTGCGGCTTCTTTGCCGTCGAAATGGGCTGGTTCAAGCCGGAGTTCATGAGTGCGCTGCCGCTCAATGTCTTCGGCATCCTGTCCAACGACCTGCTTCTGGCCATTCCCTTCTTCACCATGATGGGCACCATCTTGGAGAAGTGTGGCCTCGCCGAGGACATGCTGGATTCCATGGGCCAGCTCTTTGGCCCGATGAAGGGCGGCCTGGGCTACTCGGTGATCATCGTGGGCTTCATCTTGGGCGCCATCACCGGTACGGTGGCGGGCCAGGTGATCGCCATGGCGATGATTTCACTGCCGGTGATGATGCGATACGGCTACAACATGCGCTATGCCACGGGCGTGCTGGCCGCCTCGGGCACCATCACCCAATTGGTACCGCCCTCGCTGGTGCTGGTGGTGATGGCCGATCAGCTGGGCAAGAGCGTGGGCGACATGTACAAGGGCGCCTGGGGTCCGTCCATCTTGCAGGTGCTGATCTTTGCCCTGTACACCTTCTTGCTCACCCGAATTCGGCCCCAGTGGGTGCCGGGTGTGCCCAAGGAAGCCCGCACCATGAGCGGCGCGCAGCTGTGGCTGAAGTGCCTGAGGGGCATCATCCCCTCGGCTGTGCTGATCTTTGCCGTGCTGGGCAGCATGGGTGGCCTGCCGGGCATCAACACCGCCATCTGCACCCCCACCGAGGCTGGCGCCATGGGGGCCGTGGGGGCCTTCGTGCTGGCCGCGCTGCACAAGCGTCTGAATTGGGAGCTCACCAAAGAGGCCATGGTGGGCACGATGCGCATCACCGCCATGGTGGTGTTCATCCTCATCGGCTCGCGGGTGTTCTCGCTGGTCTTCCAAGGGGTGGATGGCGGCATCTGGATCGAGCATCTCTTGTCGGGCCTGCCGGGTGGCCAAACCGGCTTCCTCATCGCCGTCAACATCTTCATCTTCTTCCTGGCCTTTTTCCTCGACTTCTTTGAAATCGCCTTCATCATCCTGCCCCTGTTGGGGCCGGTGGCCGACAAGCTGGGCATCGACCTGATCTGGTTCGGTGTGTTGCTGTGCGTGAACATGCAAACCAGCTTCATGCACCCGCCGTTTGGCTTTGCCCTGTTCTATCTGCGGGGCATCTCCGACACCTTGTTCAAGAACGGCGCCTTGCCGCGCAAGGTGGAAAGCAACGACATCTACTTGGGTGCGATCCCCTGGGTGGTGATGCAACTGGTGTTGGTGGTGATCGTGATCTTCGTACCCGAGACCGTCACCGCATTCCTGGACAAGAAGGTGGAGGTGGACATGAACAAAGCCACCGAGCAGCTGATGCAAATGGGCGGCGGGCGCGAAGACGATGCCGGCAAGGACCCAAAGGAAGAGGATCCGATGGCGGTCTTCAAGAAGTAAAGGTAAAGGCCCAATCACACGCCCAGCAAAAAAGCCCATGGTGCAGCACCATGGGCTTTTTGCTGGGTGGGACTGCCAATCGTTGATTGAGCAGCCCCCTCGTGCAGGGGCTCAGCGGTTTAGAGCTTTTGCGCCTGCATGAAGTCGTCGAAGCCGGCTTCGGCGAAACGGAACCACAGGTTCTGGTCGGTGCGGAACCTGGCGTAGTCCTCGTAGACCTTCTTGAAGTTCGGGTTCTTGGCCGACACTTCGCTGTACAGGGCATGGGCTTCCCTGAAGGCGGTTTCCATCACATCCTTGGGGAAACGGAACAGCTTGGTGCCGCCGCCCACGAGCTGCTTGAGCGCCACCGGGTTGCGGGCATCGTACTTGGCTTGCATGTCCACGTGCGCGTAGGCGCAGGCCGACTCGATGATGGCCTTGTACTCGGCTGACAGGGAATCCCAGGCCTTGGAGTTGATGTAGAAGTCCAGCTGGGGACCGCCCTCCCAGAAACCGGGGTAGTAGTAGTTGGGCGCCACCTTGTTGAAGCCCAGCTTCTGGTCGTCGTAGGGGCCCACCCACTCGGCCGCATCCACGGTGCCCTTTTCCAGGGCTTGGTAGATCTCACCACCGGGAATGTTTTGCGGCACCACACCCAGGCGCTCCATCACCCGGCCCGCGAAGCCGCCGATGCGGAACTTCAGGCCCTTGAAGTCGGCCGCCGACTTGATTTCCTTGCGGAACCAGCCGCCCATCTGAGCGCCGGTGTTGCCGCCCGGGAAGCTCATGATGTTGTAGTTGCGGTAGAACTCGCGCATCAGGCGCAGGCCGTTGCCTTCGTAGGCCCACGCCGTCATTTGGCGGCTGTTCAGGCCGAAGGGAATGGCGCAGCCCAGGGCGAAGGTCTCGTCCTTGCCGAAGTAGTAATACGGCGCGGTGTGGCCCATTTCCACCGTGCCGTTTTGCACCGCGTCCACCAAGCCGGGCATGGGCACGATTTCAGCGGCTGCGTGCACCGAGATCTGGAAGCGCCCACCGGTCATCTCGCCGACCTTTTTGGCAAAGACTTCGGCCGCGCCGTAGATCGTGTCCAGCGGCTTGGGGAAGCCCGAAGTCAGGCGCCAACGGATGTTCTGCTGCGCATGGGTGATGGCCGGCGCAACGCCAGCGGCCAGGATGCCGGCCACGCCAGCGCCTTGCACGAAGGAACGACGTTCCATGGTGGATCTCCTTAGAGGGGAATGGAAAAGTAACCGACCGGGAGTTTATGTTTACGCCTGTCGCAGCCACGCAGGGGATACCCCAGGGAACTCCCCAGGGCCGGCGTGGTCAAGCGCCCGCAACCTTCATCCGGTCGACCAGGATGGAGCCGACGGTTTTGCTGCCCGTCGTGTATTCATCGGCGCCCACGGCCACGATACCCTTGAACATGTCCTGCAATGCACCGGCAATGGTCACTTCGTGCACCGGGTAGGCAATTTCCCCGTTTTCCACCCAGAAACCGGCTGCGCCGCGTGAATAGTCGCCCGTCACGTAGTTCACGCCTTGGCCGATCAGCTCCACCACGAACAAGCCCCGATGCAGCTTGCGCAGCATGGCCGGCAGGTCGTCGCCCGCTCGCGTGCGCGTGCTGCTCAAGCGCAGGTTGTGCGAGCCCCCCGCATGGCCCGTGGTGCGCAGGCCCAGCTTGCGCGCGGAGTAGCTCGACAGGAAGTAGCTCTGCACCTCGCCGTTTTTCAAGATGGAGCGGGCCTGGGTGCGAACGCCCTCGTCGTCGAAAGGCGCACTGCCCTTGCCTTTGGGAATGAAGGGGTCTTCTTGGATCTGCAGGTGCGGCGCCATCACCCGGCGGCCCAGGCTGTCGAGCAAGAAGCTGGCCTTGCGGTAGAGCGAGCCGCCGCTGGTGGCCTGCACATAGGCGCCCAGCAGGCCGGCCGCCAGCGGGGACTCGAAGAGCACCGGCACCTCGCAGGTGGGGATCTTGCGGCTGTTCAGGCGCGCCAAAGACCGCTCGGCGGCGTAGCGGCCCACCGCGGCCGGATCGGCCAGGTCAGCGGGGTCTCGCTCCGAGGTGTACCAGTAGTCGCGCTGCATGTTCTTCCCCTTGCCGGCGATCGGCGCCACCGACAGGGAATGGCGAGAACTCGCATAACCGCCGCGAAAACCTCGGCTGTTTCCCGCAAAAAAATGGCCCTGTTGGGCGCTCACACCAGCGCCTTCGCTGTTGGTGATGCGGCGATCGGTGCGCAGCGCGGCGTCTTCAGCCTGGCGTGCCAGTTCGGCGGCGGCCGCGGCCTCCAGGTCCCAGGGGTGGTGCAGGTCCAGTTGCCGGCTGGCCTGTTCCGGTGTCACCAAGTCCTGTTCATCGGGCAAGCCGGCTGCGGGGTCTTCGGCCGTGTAGCGTGCAATGTCGTAGGCGGCCTGCACCGTCTGTTGCAGCGAGGCGCGAGAAAAGTCAGAGGTGCTGGCGTTGCCGCGGCGCTGACCCACGAAGACGGTGACGCCGATGGACTTGTCCCGGTTGCGTTCGACATTCTCAACCTCACCCTTGCGCACCGACACCGACAAGCCGATGCCTTCGCTGACCGCCACGGCGGCATCGCTGGCGCCGCGCTGGCGGGCCAGGGTCAGGGTGTCGTCCACCAATTGCTGAAACTGCGCGGTGCTGAAGCCAAAGCCCACCGGGCTGGAAGAGTCGTGTGAGGAAGCCATCGGACTATCATAGCGACCCCATATGTGTGCCCGCCGATCCAAAGCCCTGGACGCCGCCACCGCTTTGACCGCCCTGGGGCGCGGCCAGGCACAGGCCGAGCGTCGACAACCACGCCAAGCCATGGCCGCGCCCGGCCGCGGCCACACCGGCGTGCCCGATCACGCCCGCGACCTGGGCGGCAGCGCCGATGAGCACGCTGAAGACGGGCACGACGCGCGTGACGAGCGTCCCAGCAAGACCGAGCTGAAAAAGGTGGCCCACGACATGCAAACCCTGGGCGACGCCCTGGCCGCGCTGTCGCCCGATCGCCTGGCGGCGCTTCCCATGGACGAAACCCTTCGTGACGCCATCGTCGAGTTGCGCCGCACCCGCAGCCACGAGGGACTGCGCCGCCAACGGCAATATGTGGGCAAGCTGATGCGCCACGCCGACATTGAGCCTTTGGCCCAGGCCGTGGCCGAAGCGCAACTGGGGTCGGCGCGCCAGACCCTGGCCCTGCACCAGACCGAGGCCCTGCGCTTGGAATTGGTCTCGCAGGATGACGCCCTCACCCGATTCCTGTCCCAGCATCCCGGCTGCGATGCGCAACAGCTGCGCAGCCTCATCCGCGCAGCCCGCAAGGAAGCGGCCCTGCCCCCCGAGCAGCGCCATGGGCGGGCGTGGCGCGACCTGTTTCAATTCATCAAGCCGCATGTTCAAGCCTGAGCCATGGGCGGGCCTGACGGAACGATCATGAGCGACACCCACCCCTACGAGCCGGTGCGCATCGGCATCGTTTCCATCAGCGACCGTGCCTCCAGCGGCGTGTACCAAGACCAAGGGCTGCCCGCACTGCAAGACTGGCTGACCCGCGCCGTGCGCAACCCTATTGCCTGGGAGCCCAGGCTCATCCCCGATGAGCAGGGTTTGATCTCGGCCACCCTGCGTGAGTTGGTCGACCAGGCCGGCTGCGACCTGGTGCTGACCACGGGGGGCACAGGGCCGGCCCGCCGAGACGTGACGCCCGAAGCCACGCTGGCGGTGGCCGACAAAGAAATGCCCGGCTTTGGCGAGCAGATGCGGCAAATCAGTTTGCGCTTTGTGCCCACCGCTATCTTGTCACGGCAAGTGGCGGTCATCCGCGGCCAGGCCCTGATCATCAACCTGCCGGGCCAACCCAAGTCCATCGCCGAAACCCTGGAGGGTTTGCCGCAGGCCCAACCGCCGGTGCACGGCATTTTCGCCGCCGTGCCCTACTGCATCGACCTCATCGGCGGGCCGTACGTCGAAACCGACGAGGCGGTTTGCAAAGCCTTCAGGCCCAAGTCGGCGATTCGGGCTCGGTGAACCTTCAGGTCACCTTGCGCCTGAGGCCCTCGGCATCGAAGGTCTCCTGCGTGGCCGCATCCTGGGGCACACAGGGCTCCAAGGGCAGTTGGCGGTTCTGTGCGGCCAGCTTTTCAATGGCGGCCCACAACAGGGCAATCTGATGCTCATGGCCCGCCGCGTTGTCGATAAGACTGCGCATGGCCTGCGACACCGGGTCATCACCCTGGGTGACCCCATAGGCTGAAAAGCCCATGCGCGCTGCAACGGCTTCGCGCAGGGTGTCGGCTTCGGCTTGAATGATGCGCGCACCATCGCCCACGGTGAAGCCGCCCAAGACTTGAGAGTTGGCCCCCACGATGACACCCTTGCCCAAGGTGGGGTGGCGCTTGGCGCCGCGTGTCAGCGAGGTGCCGCCCAGGGTCACCCCCTGGTAAATGGTGCAGTCGTCACCGATCTCAGCGGTTTCGCCCACCACCACCCCCATGCCGTGGTCGATGAAGACCCGCCGGCCGATGGTGGCGCCGGGATGGATTTCGATACCGGTAAACCAACGCGCAAGCTGCGAGATGAAGCGGCCCAGCCACTTGAGGTCGGCTTGCCAGCAGGCGTGAGCCCACCGGTGCAGCACCAGCGCATGCAAACCGGGGTAGCAGGTGAGCACCTCCCAAGACGAGCGGGCGGCCGGGTCGCGCTCACGGATGCAGGCGATGTCTTCTCGCAGTCGATCAAACATCATTTGAGTGTAGTGCGCGGGGGCATTTGGCGTGTGGCTGGGGGCGCAGGCGGGTCTTCGCAGGCCAGGCCCGCCGCCCGCTCCACCGCGCGGGCCATTCCCCGCAGGATGTGCACCTCTTCCTGGGCCAAAGGGGTTCGATTGAGCAGCTGTTGCAGCCGAGGCATCAGCTTTTTGGGCGCCTGGGGGTCCAAAAAGCCCACCGCCTGCAACACCTGCTGCCAGTGCAGCAACACCCCGGCCACGGCCTGTGCATCGGCCCACTGCGCTGCCGGGCTGCGGCCCTGAACCTCAAAGCCCCCCAAAGCCTGCCGGTACTCATAGGCCAGAAGTTGCACCGCTTGTGCCAGGTTCAGCGAGCCGTAGCCGGGGTGCGTGGGAATACTCAGGCACACATGGGCTCGGTACACATCCTCATTGGACAAGCCATATCGCTCGCTGCCCAGCACAAAGCCCAAGCGGGGGGCCTCAGGCGGGCTGGGCGGCTCCGCAGCGCTGGTCAAGCCCAGCGCGCCCGGCCAGCCGCTGCCCTGCAAGGCCTCAAAAAAAACCCTGGGCGCGGCCGTGGGCGGGCCAAAGTCACGCGGGGTCATCGCGGTGGCGCACACCAGTTGAACGCCGTCGAGCGCGTCCTCCATGCGGTCCACCACCCGCGCGCGGGTCAACACATCGGCCGCGCCACTGGCCATGGCCACCGTCTCTTCATGCGACAGGACATCCGCAAAGCGCGGCCTGACCAAGACCAGGTCGCCAAAGCCCATGACCTTCATGGCGCGCGCCGCCGCCCCAACATTGCCGGGGTGGCTGGTTTCGATCAGGATGAATCGGGGGGTGGGATCCAGAACGGGCATGTTCCAAGGCGGCGCCCGGCGCCGACCTACAATCGCAGCTTCCGGCATTGTCGCCCCCGGCGCCGTGCCCGCGCTCTTTTCCCTGCCAGCCCCCTGCCCCCGCACCCGCGTGCACCTTCGCACCGGTGCGATTGCATTCCACGCCCACACCTGCCCGAGGACGCCCGCCATGTCGCAGCAAACCCTGCACCCCATGCTCAACATCGCCGTGAAGGCCGCGCGCACGGCGGGCGCGATCATCAACCGGGCTTCCCTGGACGTGGAGGTGCTCAAGGTGGGAAGCAAGGGGGCCAATGACTTCGTCACCGAAGTGGACCAGGCGGCCGAGCGGGCCATCATCGAAACCCTTTTGCAGGCCTACCCCGACCACGGCATCTTGGCCGAAGAGAGCGGCCGCGAGCACGGCCATGCCGACAGCGAGTACACCTGGATCATCGATCCGCTGGACGGCACCACGAACTTCATCCACGGCTTTCCGTTCTATGCCGTCAGCATCGCGCTGGCCCACCGCGGCGTGCTGCAACAGGCGGTGGTCTACGACCCTACCCGCAACGACCTGTTCCACGCGTCCCGGGGCCGTGGCGCCTACCTCAACGACCGGCGGCTGCGCGTGAGCAAGCGCACCCGCTTGTCCGAATCCTTGGTGGGCACCGGCTTTCCTTTTCGCAAGGGTGACAA
>RGEP01000181.1 GCA_009918225.1 Betaproteobacteria bacterium
ACCCGGCGCAGCGTGACGCTGCGCTCACCGTCCTGTACAGGGTCCAGGGTGTACAGGTGTGGCAATTCACGCTTGGGCTTGGGGATAGGGCCAAAGGCCTCGGTGATCATGGCCAAGGTGCGGTGGACATCAAACTTGCCCGAGACGACCAAGGTGGCGTTATCGGGTTGGTAATGCCGCCGGTAGAAGCTGCGCAGGCGCTCGATGTTCACACCTTCCACATCGGTGCGGGCGCCAATGGTGCTCTTGCCGTAGTTGTGCCACTGGTACATGGCGGCCAGGGTCTTTTCAAACAAGATGCGGCTGGGGTTGTTTTCCCCGATCTCCATCTCGTTGCGCACCACGGTCATCTCGCTGTCGAGGTCCTTCTTGGCGATGAAGGCGTTGACCATGGCGTCGGCTTGCCAGCCCAGGTACCACTTGAGGTTGTCCTCGTTGTGGGAAAAGCTGGCGAAGTAGTTGGTGCGGTCGAACCACGTGGTGCCGTTGAAATCCATGCCGCGCTGGCTGAACTGCACCCAGCCATCGGGGTACTTCTTGGAGCCCTTGAAGACCAGGTGCTCCAGCAGGTGGGCCATGCCGGTCTCGCCGTAGCTCTCATGGCGAGAACCCACGCGGTAGGTCACGTTGACGGTGGTGGTGGGCTTGGAGTCATCAGGCGCCAAGAGCACTTGCAGGCCGTTGGGCAGGCGGTACTCCACTATGCCTTCGACGGAGCGCACCTTCTGAATGCCCTGGGCTGCCTTGACTGCGGCCTTGGCTGCGGCAGCAGGGGGAGCCGCTGGTGCTGCAGACGCGGCGGGCGGCATGGCCTGCACAGCGGGCGCGGCCAGGAGGGCTGCCAATGCCCAACACAGGTGCCGTGGGTTCATGCTTTGGTTCCAAGTGCGCATCACGCGGTCTCCAAAATGAACAAGGGGCTGCCGGCGCCTTGCTGCACCGGCAGCCCCGAGGGGCATGATGTTAGCGGGGATGCCGGCCTCAGGCCTTCTTGCCCGCGGCGTAATTGCGGATACCGCTGACGATTTCCTGCTTGGCCGCTTCCGGGCCTTCCCAGCCCTGGACCTTCACCCACTTGCCCTTCTCCAGGTCTTTGTAGTGCTCGAAGAAGTGCTGGATGGCCTTCAGGCGCATCTGGTTGATGTCTTCGGGCTTGTTCCAGTGCTCGTAGATGGGCAGGATCTTGGTGGTGGGCACGGCCAGCAGCTTGGCGTCGCCACCCGCTTCGTCTTCCATCTTCAGCACGCCCAGGGGCCGGCAGGTCACCACCACGCCCGGGGTCAGCGGGTACGGCGTGATCACCAGCACGTCCACAGGGTCCCCGTCGTCGCTGAGCGTCTGCGGCACATAGCCGTAGTTGCAGGGGTAGTGCATGGCCGTGGTCATGAAGCGGTCCACAAACAGCGCCCCGGTTTCCTTGTCGACCTCGTACTTGATCGGGTCGGCATTCATGGGGATTTCAATGATGACGTTGAACTCATCGGGCGCCTTGGCGCCGGGGGTGACGTTGTGCAGGCTCATGGTGCGGGAGGCCGGGTGATTTAGGGAAACCCCGCATTCTAGTGAAGCGACTGTCGGTGAGCTGACGCGAACCCCGGGCTGAGCCACGGGCAAACCGCAGGAAAACACCAAGGAGCGGCGCGGTCGATTCTTTGAGAATGGCGCGGCGCTCGCGCCGCCGGCGCGTGCATGGATCGGGACTGAACGATAGAAGGAGACTTCATGTCCACCAATGTGGCGATTTACGCCGCCCTGGCCTGCGGGGTCGTGGCGGTGATTTACGGGTTCCTCCAACGCAGTTGGATCTTGAGCCAAGACGCGGGCAATGCCCGCATGCAGGAGATTGCCGCGGCTGTGCAGCAAGGCGCAGCGGCTTACCTGGCCCGCCAGTACAAGACCATTGCCGTGGTCGGTGTGGTGCTGGCCGTGCTGATCGGCATCTTCTTGGACATCACCACGGCCGTGGGCTTCGTGGTGGGTGCGGTGCTGTCCGGTGCCTGCGGCTTCATCGGCATGAATGTGTCGGTCAAGGCCAATGTGCGCACCGCACAAGCCGCCACCCGCGGCATGGGCCCGGCACTGGACGTGGCCTTCAAGGGCGGCGCCATCACCGGCATGCTGGTGGTCGGCCTGGGCCTCTTGGGCGTGGGCATCTTCTTCCTGTTCATCACGGGCAACGGCAACATGACGCCCGACAAGAGCCTGAGCAGCGTGCTCAAGCCGCTGTTGGGATTGGCCTTCGGCTCATCGCTGATTTCGATCTTCGCGCGCTTGGGCGGCGGCATCTTCACCAAGGGTGCGGATGTGGGCGCTGACCTGGTGGGCAAGGTGGAAGCCGGCATTCCGGAAGACGACCCCCGCAACCCGGCCGTGATTGCCGACAACGTGGGCGACAACGTGGGCGACTGCGCCGGCATGGCCGCCGACCTGTTCGAAACCTATGCAGTGACGCTGATTGCCACCATGGCCCTGGGCGCCCTGATGGTGACGGCTGCACCCATGGAAGCCGTGGTCTACCCGCTGATCCTGGGTGGTGTGTCCATCATCGCCTCCATCATCGGTTGCGGCTTTGTGAAGGCCACGCCCGAGATGCGCAACGTGATGCCGGCCCTCTACAAGGGCCTGATCGTGGCGGGCGTGATTTCGCTGGTGGCCTTCTTCTTCGTGACCAAGGCCTTCATGCCGGACGACGCCCTGGGCGCCGACACCCAGATGCGCCTGTTTGGCGCATGTGTGGTGGGCTTGGTGATGACCGCGGCCATGGTGTGGATCACCGAGTACTACACCGGCACGCAGTTCAAGCCGGTGCAGCACGTGGCACAAGCCTCCACCACCGGCCACGGCACCAACATCATCGCCGGCCTGGGTGTGTCGATGAAATCCACCGCCTGGCCGGTGATCTTCGTGTGTATGGCCATCTATGCGGCCTACGCCTTGGCAGGCCTGTACGGCATTGCAGTGGCCGCCACGTCGATGCTGAGCATGGCCGGCATCATCGTGGCCCTGGACGCCTATGGCCCCATCACCGACAACGCCGGCGGCATTGCCGAGATGGCCGAGCTGCCCGACAGCGTGCGCGACATCACCGACCCGCTGGATGCCGTGGGCAACACAACCAAAGCGGTGACCAAAGGCTATGCCATCGGGTCAGCCGGCTTGGCCGCCCTGGTGCTGTTTGCCGACTACACGCACGCGCTGGAAGCGCGCGGCATGCACCTGAGCTTTGACCTGTCCGACCACAAGGTGATCGTGGGCCTGTTCATTGGTGGCTTGATCCCCTACCTGTTCGGCGCCATGGCCATGGAAGCCGTGGGCCGCGCGGCCGGTGCGGTGGTGGTGGAGGTTCGCCGACAGTTCAAGGAGATCCCCGGCATCATGGAAGGCACGGCCAAGCCCGAGTACGGCACCGCCGTGGACATGCTGACCACAGCGGCCATCAAGGAAATGATCGTGCCCTCGCTGTTGCCCGTGGTAGTGCCCATCGTGGTGGGCTTGCTGCTGGGCCCGGCTGCACTGGGCGGCCTGCTCATGGGCACCATCGTCACCGGTCTGTTCGTGGGCATCTCCATGTGCACCGGCGGCGGCGCTTGGGACAACGCCAAGAAGCTGATCGAAGAAGGCTTCACCGACAAGGACGGCGTGACGCACCGCAAGGGCGGCGAAGCCCACAAGTCGGCGGTGACCGGCGACACGGTTGGCGACCCCTACAAGGACACGGCCGGCCCTGCGGTCAACCCGCTGATCAAGATCATCAACATCGTGGCGCTGCTGATCGTGCCGCTCTTGCCCATGGCTTGATTGGGTCTCACCCCCACGCCCCTCGCTCCGTGTGAGGGGCCGCACGCCCCCCGAAGCTGCCTTCAGTTTCGGGGGGTTTGCACTTAGGGCCCTGTCCAGGCGATGACAAATCCCTTACAGTTGCGGCCGGCTTGAGCATGGCCGCACCCGGGTGATGTAACCAAGTTACATGACCTGTGCAACGGTATGCAACAGCCTGTTGCCGGCATTAGGTGTTGCCCTGACCTCCCCACTGAGGGGTCGCGGCTATAGTGCAGGTGAAAGAAAGTTACAAACCCAGGCTGCTTGGCGTGTGGCTTGGGAAACACAGTGGCCTTCGCGGCCAGGTTCAGGAGTCGTCAGTGGATTTCGCCCAACAGCAACGCAACCCCGGCCGGCATCTCACCAGCATCGGCATCGTCGTGCTGATGCACCTGCTGCTGGGATACGCGCTGGTCAGCGGCCTCGCCCGAAAAGTCGTCGAGGTGATCAAGCAGCCGATCGAGACCAAGATCAT
>RGEP01000182.1 GCA_009918225.1 Betaproteobacteria bacterium
ATCCAGCCGTGTTCGTGCATCGGCCTCCAGGCCCAACAGCCAAGCGGGGCTGGGTTCGATGGAACCCGCCGGGCCTGGTGCCTGCGCAGCTTCACCAGGTCCAGACGGGAATGCCCCCAGCAGGGCGCTGCTGTCTGTACTCGGTGACGCAGCATGGATGTCCCCCGCATGCAGACCACTGGCGTCGGCTATGGGTTGGCCGCCTGCAGCCCCCACGGGCGCCACAGGGGCAGATGCTGTTTCAGCCGCAGCCAGGCTCATCTCCGGCGGCAGGTCCTTGGCCTCCACCACCTGCGCCGGCGCCATCACGGTGAGCCAATGGCACATGTTTTCAAGTTGCCGCACATTGCCCGGAAAATCAAAGGCAGCAAAGGTCTGCATCGCCGCTTCGCTCAGGCGTTTGGCCTCCACGCCCAGTTCACGTGCACTGCGCTGCAGGAAGTAGCGCGCCAGGGTGGGGACATCTTCGCGCCGCTCGCGCAGGGGCGGCAGGCGCAGCCGAATCACGTTGAGCCGGTGGAACAGGTCCTCGCGAAACGCGCCTTGGCGCACACGCTCTTCAAGGTTTTGGTGCGTGGCTGCGATCACCCGCACCTGGCTGCGCAAGGGTTGGTGCCCGCCCACCCGGTAGAACTGCCCGTCTGACAGTACCCGCAAGAGCCTGGTCTGCAGATCAAAAGGCATGTCGCCGATTTCATCGAGAAAGAGTGTGCCCCCCTCGGCCTGCTCAAAGCGCCCGCGCCGCATGGCTTGCGCCCCGGTGAACGCGCCGCGCTCGTGGCCGAACAACTCGCTCTCCAGCAGGTCTTTGGGAATGGCGGCCGTGTTGATGGCCACGAAGGGGCCTGCGGCTCGCGGGCTGTGCTTGTGCAAAGCCCGCGCCACCAACTCCTTGCCCGAGCCACTTTCTCCGGTGATCATCACCGTGACATGGCTTTGGCTGAGCCGGCCGATGGCCCGAAACACATCCTGCATGGCCGGGGCCTGGCCCAGAATCTCGGGGGCTTCATCGGAACGCTCTTCGGCCACGGCTTCGCGCAGGCTCTCGTCCACCGCCCGGCGAACCAACTCCACAGCGCGAGGAATGTCAAAGGGCTTGGGCAGGTACTCGAATGCGCCGCCCTGAAACGCCGACACCGCGCTGTCCAAGTCTGAGAAGGCGGTCATGACGATCACGGGCAAGCCGGGCATGCGGGCCTTGACCTGGGTCAGCAGGTCCAGGCCGGATCCTCCGGGCATTCGGATGTCGCTGACCAAAACTTGTGGGCTGTCGGTCTCCAAGGCTGCCAGCACATCGCGAATCTGGCTGAAGCTGCGCACCGGCAGTTGCTCGCGGGCCAAGGCACGCTCCAGCACAAAACGGATCGACTGGTCGTCGTCAACGATCCAAATGGATTTCATCGAAAGCCCAGCCTTATGGCAGCGGAATCAGAATCTTGAACACCGTCCGGCCTGGGGTGCTTTCGCATTCGATCGTGCCCTGATGTTGCTGCACGAAGGTTTGCGCCAGCGTCAGCCCCAAGCCTGAGCCCCCATCTCGACCCGATACCAGCGGGAAGAAGATGCGGTCCAAGAGCTCCTCGGGGATGCCCGGTCCGTTGTCTTCAATATGCAATTCCAATGCCAGGCGCCAACGGCGCTTGCCCACGGTCACCTGGCGCAGGGCGCGGGTGCGCAAGAGGATGCGGGCCTGGCGCTGCGCGCGCTGGGCCTCCAGCGCCTGGGCGGCGTTGCGCACGATGTTCAGCACCACCTGGATCATTTGTTCCAGGTCGCCCCGGAACTCGGGCAGGGAGGCATCGTAGTCGCGCACCACGTCCAGGCCTTGGCCGAACTCGGACATGATGAGCACCCGCACCCGCTCGCAGACCTCGTGGATGTTCACATCCCCCACCACACGGGCCTGCCGGTGCGGCGCCAACAGCCGGTCCACCAAGTGCTGCAGGCGGTCGGCCTCGTTGACGATCACGGTGGTGTACTCGGCCAGGTCGTCCCGCCCTTCAATCTCCATGGCCAGGAGCTGCGCCGCACCTCGAATGCCGCCCAGGGGATTCTTGATCTCGTGCGCCAGGTTGCGGATGAGCTCCTTGGTGGCCTGGGCCAGGTCCAGAACTCGGTCTTCTCGGTCTTGGCGCGTCTGCTGCCGAATCTCCACCAGCTGCACCAGAAGATGGCCACTGCCGTCTTGCAAGGCGGTCACGAAGACATGCACCGGCAAGGGCTCCAAGTTGGCCTGCGTGCCCAGCAGGCCGCGGCGCAGGAGCCCCTCGAATCGCCCCGTGGCGAATTCGTTGCGTGCCACCGACTCCAGGCTCTCCTGCAGCGGCATCGGGTCAACCAACCAATCGAGCAAGGACCCGCGCATCAGGCTGCGCCGGGACACCGCCACCATGTCTTCGAAGCAGGCATTGGCGAACAGGCAACGACCGCTGCGATCAGCCACCGCCACCAAGGTCACCAACAGGTCGAAGGCCGACCAGGCATCGGGCACCTGAAAGGGTCCAGAAGGCCCCGAGGGCGGTGCGAGCGGTCCGGCAGAACGCATGCCCGCCTCAGCGCAGCCGCGCCAACTCCCGACGAATCGCTTCGATGTCGGACTCGGCTCTTCGCACCTGCGCTGAGTCGGCAGCGGGGCGATCTCCACCGCGGGCACTGGTGCCACCGGCCGCCTTGAGCGCCTCTTGCAGGCGCGCTTCCTCGCGCCGCAGCTCGGCTTCCAGGATGCGGCGGGCTTCCGCGTCGCGCTGGCGCTGCTCGTCGGCGCGCACACGGGTGTCGGTGGCGGGGGCCATGCCTTGCGCAGCGGCCACCGTCGTGCCGACCGCACCCACGGTGCTGCCCGCATTGCCTGCCAATCCCACCGTGGCCGCGGGCGCCGCAGCAGCAGCAGCAGCGGGCTTGGCCGCCGGGGGGTTGGGGGCCTGCGCCACCGGCAAGTCGCCCACCGGCTTGCAATTGCGGCGGCGGGCCTCCTGTGCCGAAAGGTTGTCGGCGTAGAGCACCGGCGGGCCTGGGCAGCGCACCACCACCGGGGCCGCGGCGGCCGCAGCCCCCGCGCCTTGCTGGGCCAGAGCCGGCGCCAGCGCTGCCGCACCACACGCGGCCAAGACCACAAGGGGAATCTTCATGCGGTGATTATGTGGCAGCCCCGGGGACCAGCCCATTGAACTGCAGCCGAAAAAAAGCGGCCCGAAGGCCGCTTTTGGGGCGAGGCCGAGCACAGCGCTCGGGCCTCTAGACCCATCACAGGCTGTAGTACATGTCGTACTCGACCGGGTGCGTGGCCATGCGGAAACGCGTGACCTCTTGCATCTTCAGGTCGATGTAGGCATCCAGGTACGCATCGGTAAACACGCCGCCCTTGGTCAGGAAGGCGCGGTCCTTGTCCAGGTACTCCAGCGCTTGGTCCAGGCTGTGGCACACGGTCGGCACCTTCGCGTCCTCTTCCGGGGGCAGGTGGTAGAGGTCCTTGGTGGCGGCTTCGCCGGGGTGGATCTTGTTTTCCACGCCGTCCAAACCGGCCATCAGCAGCGCCGCGAAGGCCAGGTAGGGGTTGGCCATGGGGTCCGGGAAGCGGGCCTCGATGCGGCGTCCCTTGGGATTGGCCACGTAGGGGATGCGGATCGAAGCGGAGCGGTTGCGCGAGCTGTAGGCCAGCTTCACCGGAGCCTCAAAGCCCGGCACCAGGCGCTTGTAGCTGTTGGTGGTCGGGTTGGTGATGGCGTTCAGGGCACGGGCGTGCTTGATGATGCCGCCGATGTAGTACAGGGCGAAATCCGACAGGCCTGCATAACCGTCGCCGGCGAACAGGTTCTTGCCGTCCTTCCACACCGACTGGTGCACGTGCATGCCGCTGCCGTTGTCGCCCACGATGGGCTTGGGCATGAAGGTGCAGGTCTTGCCGTAGGCTGCAGCCACGTTGTGGATCACGTACTTCTGCAGCTGCAACCAGTCAGCGCGCTGGATCAGGGTGCTGAACTTGGTACCGATTTCCATCTGGCCGGCGTTGGCCACCTCGTGGTGGTGAACCTCAACGGGGATGCCCAGTGATTCGAGGATCAGGCACATCTCCGAGCGCATGTCCTGGCCGGAATCCACCGGGGGCACGGGGAAGTAGCCGCCCTTGACGGTGGGACGGTAGCCCTTGTTGCCGTGTTCGTAGTTCTTGCCAGTGTTCCAGGCGGCTTCTTCGGATTCGATCTCGAAGAAGGCCCCGCCCATCTCGTTGCCCCAGCGCACGCTGTCAAAGATGAAGAACTCG
>RGEP01000183.1 GCA_009918225.1 Betaproteobacteria bacterium
GAGGACATCTGGGCCGATGACCTGCATGCCTTGCTGCAGCACTATGGTGCCCAGCGCGCCTTTCTCGGGGGCTCTTCTGCCGGTGCCCGGCTGTCCATGACGGTGCAGCGTCGTCACCCCGAGTTCGTGCTGGGCCTGTTGTTGATGCGTGTGACCGGTGGCGCCTTCGCCGCGGGCCGTCTGCCCAACACCTACTACGGGCAATACATCAAGGCCGCCCATGCGGGTGGCATGGCGGGTGTGTGTGACACCGAGCCGTACCGCGAACGGCTGGCCCTCAACCCCGCCAGCCGCGAGCGTCTCATGGCCATGAACCCGCGTGACTACATGGCGGTCATGGGGCGTTGGCTGGCCAACTTCACCAGTGGGCCTGTGGGTCCCGTGATGGGCGTACCCGAGGACGAGCTCAAGTCGTACCGCGTACCAACCCTCGTGGTGCCGGGCAATGACAAGACGCATTCCAGTGTGAATGGCTTGGCCGCTGCCCAGCTGATTCCAGGTGCAGAACTGTTCCGGCTGCCCATGGAAGACCAGGATGTGGACTTGATTGCGTTTCCAGACTGGAAGCCCCACTACCCCGCCCTGGCCGACAAATTCGCCGAGTTCATGCGCCGCCACGCCAAAGCGTAAACACTCTGAACGGGTGAATGCCCAAGTGTGAAAAACGGGCAGGCAGTCACGCCAACCCGTGGCCATGTTGTCGACGGTCAGCCAGCGAGGGCCTGGGCCGCACGCTGAACGGCCCGGATGATGCGCTCGTGGGCGCCACAGCGGCACAGATGCTTGTCCAGTGCGGCGCAAATCTCGTCACGGGTTGGGCGCGGCGTGTGTTGCAACAGGGCACTCGCGCTGACCAGGATACCGCTCAAGCAGTACCCGCATTGACCGGCGTTTTCTGCCATAAAGGCCTCTTGCAGTGCATGAGGTCGCTCGGCAGATCCCAGCCCCTCCAGGGTGGTGATGTCATGGTCCTTAACCGCCCACAGCGGCAGATTGCAGGAGGTTTGTGGCCGGCCATCGACCAGCACCATACAGGCCCCGCACTCTCCCTCACCGCAGCCGAGTTTGGCGCCCGCCAGCCCCAGCTCATCGCGCAAGAGGTTCAGCAGGGGCGTCTTGTCGGGCAGTGAACTCTGGATCGGTTGTGAGTTGATGCGAATCATGGTGAGGTGACGTGAAGGGACAATGAGGGGCTCAAGCCGATTCGTTCACGGCTTGCAGGATGTGGTCCTGCGACAAGGGCAACTGGCGCACGCGCACCCCCAGCGCATCGAACAAGGCATTGCCCAGGGCAGCGGCGACGGGCCCTTGGACAGACTCACCGGCACCCAGGGAGGGTTGGTCGGGTTGGTCCAACACATGGACGGTCACCACCGGCACTTCGGAAAAGCGCAGCGTGGGATAGTCCACCCAACTCTGCGTGGTGACTTGTTGACGATCGAAGTGAACCGCTTCTTTCAGGGTCCAGCTCATGCCCTGCAGGGCGCCGCCCTCGGTTTGGTTGATCACACCGTCGAGGTCCACCACACGGCCCACATCCACGGCCACATCCAGTTGCAGCACACGCAAGGTTTCACCCGCTTGCACCCGCGCCAGCACGGCACACCAGGCCGAGGTGTTTTTGTAACGCGCCCAGGCCACGCCATGTCCTACGCCTTCCTCTCGGGGCAAGTGCCACCAGGTGCTGCGCTCCACCACGGCGTTGAGCACGGCCAGGCTTCGAGCGTCGGTCATGTGTCGACGCCGGAATTCCACAGGATCTTGGCCGCTGGCATGGGCCAACTCGTCCATGAAGGATTCAATGGCAAACACATTGGCGTAGGCGCCCAGGGCACGCATGGCCGAGGTGCGAAGGGGCATCACGGTGAGGCGATGATTCACCACGTGCGTATGCTCAATGTTGTAAGCGGGTACTGCATTGCGGTCTGATCCACCGCCTGCCGCCAGGGGCGGATTGATGGCCAGAGGAATAGGCTGTCCGTTGGCACGCTGGGATGCACCCAGCAGGGTCGGCAATGCCGCCCGCCCTGGGCGCGAACTGTAGCCATTGGCCCACAGCTCGTGGTGCCAGTGGGTGATGTGACCCTCGTCATTCAAGCGCGCACGCAGTGAGACCAGGTGTGCACTGCCCAAGGGTGCGTGGGACAACTCGTCGGCGCGTGACCACACCACCCGCACCGGGTCACCGGGCAGAGCCATGGCCAGCATGACGGCATCAAATGCCACATCATCCGCACCGTTATGGCCGTAGCAACCCGACCCTTCAACGTGTCGCATGACAATCGACGACTTGGGCAGTCCGAGGGCTTTGGTCAAGTCGTCGCGCAGGTTTTGAATGCCTTGGCTGTGGGTCCAGACCTGCAAGGTGGCCCCATCCCATTGGGCCAGCGCGCAACTCAACCCGATGGAGGCGTGGGCCAGGTAAGGTTTGAGGTAGTCGCATGCCAGGCTGACGCCGTCGCCCGCCTGAAGCAGTTCGCCCTGTTGAATAGGGTAAGTGACTTCGTTGGCTGCAGTGCGCAGGAAGTCAGCCAGTTGATGCCGGTCGGGCAGCACAGCCGGCACGGTCCACTGCACGGCCTCACGCAGTTCGCCCAGGGCCGAATCGGCCGCCAGGTTCGATTCAGCCACGATGCCTATGAAGCGGCCATCCAAGACGCATTGGACGCCTGAGGCAGACCATCTGTCCCGTAACGCGCTGGGTACCGGCTGCTGGGCGTTGGTCAGCTGTGCTTCGGCCGCGGGGGCGCGCAAGATTCGACCATGGCGCATGCCCGGTAAGCGCAGATCGTGGACGAGACAGGCCCTCGTACTCTCGCATCAGGTTCAGGTCTTGCAACCAGTGCCAGTAATCCCCCAGGTCTTGTCCCTCGGCGGACTTGAATCGACCTTTGTTGACGCGCAGGCTCAGGATGTCCAACTGGTGAGCCTGTGCGGCTCGCTGCAAGGCGAGATACCGAACCTCTGCGCAGGCGTGTCGGATGGCAGATCCGGAATCCTGCACCGAGATACTGCTGCTGGTCATGCCCTCGTCAGGGCCTTCCAGGGTGGTCGCGCTGACCATGCCAATTTGATCCAATGCCACATCGAGTTCGTCGGCAGCAATGATGGACAAGGCCGTCAGGATGCCTTGCCCAAGCTCAACTTTCCCTGTGAAAACCCGCACCACACCTGGATGAGAAAAATCCAGCCACTGCGAGAGCAGGCGGTTGATGTGAAGATTGCCGGGCAGCACGGGTCGTCCGTCGTTGCGGTCAATCGTGAAGGCCCGAGGTGCAGAGGTGCTCATGGTGGCAAGGGACGCGGTCGGTGATTCAAGGCTTGGCGGGGATGACGGGCAGCAACAGCCGGTTCGTGTGCCCGCCACCAAAATGAAGACTCACGAGGTTGTGGAAGACGCTGGGCGGTCGATCCTGGTCGTCGTCGTGCACGAACGGCCCGCATCCCTTCATGGGGTTCTTCATGTTGGACAAGGAGGCAGAGGGGCCGTCCCACTCGTAATCCCGCCCGCGCAGGGACACGGCGATCCGGTACCCCACTGGCACCACAATGCACGTGGGCCAAATCTCGACATCCAGCTGCACCACTTCACCGGGATGCAAAAGTTGCTTTTCATCGTGGGAGTGATACGGGCGGTAGGGCAGCGACTTGGCTGGGTCGAGCTTGCGGTGTGACGCGCGTAACCAGCCCAGGCTGATCGGGTTGTGCGGATCCAGCGCCCCCTGGAAAACCACTTCAGTGCCAGCAGGATCAAAGACGCGCAGCACCACAAAGAGATCGGCATCTTCGGTAGATGAGGAAACCTGCAACCTGATCGCAGACGGTCCGGTGATCTCGGTGGGTTCGGTCATCGGGGCCGACATGAAGGTCAAGCCCTGACCCATGGCCTCGTAGGTGAGCTGGGTTGAGGCGCCGGAATAAGGCTGGGGCGACAGCGTCATCGTGTCCGGGTGCAGATGAAAGTCGGTCCATTGCGTGCGCGCCAGCGGCCACTCGGCCTCGTGCCGCTCGACAAACCGTTCGCCCGGGTGTCGAACCTGCAGCCGCACACGCGGTTCAAGGTTCCAACCGTTGTCCTCGCCCTTAAGAAAGTGGTCAAAAAACTTCCGCTGCATAGTCACACCGTAATCGGTGTAGAAGGGCGCCCAATGCGAGCCCCCATGGGCCTCGAGCCACTTCTGCTGCGACGCAGCGCCGATGAACCCCTCCATGTTGCCGCGCAGATGCAAGCCTTGACCGCCCCAATTGGCGGATGACAGC
>RGEP01000184.1 GCA_009918225.1 Betaproteobacteria bacterium
GCACGTCGGGCAGCTCTTGCAGCGGTCGTTGCTGTGCGGCTTGGAGTCGGCTGGCCGCGTCGCTGCGCTGGCCCATGGCCACGGCCACTTGGCTCGACAACTCGGCCAATCGTGCGTTCTCCACGTCCAGCCGCTCATCGGTCACCAGTAGGCCCTGGCGGACCTCGAACGTGGCGAGCCGGGCTTGCGCAGAACTCAGCGCGCTACGAGCCTCGCGGGATCGCTCATTGAAGAAACTGCTGAACTGGCGCGCCGGGTCTACCCGAAGTTCGATGGCGGTGTCGAGGTAGGCCTGCACAAAACCATTGGCCAGCGCAGCAGCCGCCTTGGCGTCCATTGCCCTGTAGGAGACCTGAATCACATTGGACTCTCGGGAGGGCCGGATCTCCACGCGCTTTCTCAGCATCTCCAACAGCCACTGATCCATGGGCTGAAGCTCTGCCTCGGCCTGCCACTGTGCGATGAGCGCGGTCTGGTCGAGCAGCTTGAGGTTTCGAATCACCCGGCGAGCCACGCGCTCGCTCATCAGCACGTCAACCTGTGTGGTCACCAAAGTGTTGGACACCAAGCCGGGATAAGAGCCTGCGATCGGGTCGGGCTTGATGTCCAGGACCAAAGAAGCCGTTGCCAGGTACTGTCGTGGAAGCAGCGCCGTCACCACAGCGCTGGTGCACATCACCACGGCCCACACCGACAGCAGCACCGCCCAGCGGCGCTTGATCAGCTCACCCCATGTCCGGCCTTCCATCAAGGTGGGGTCCATCAGAAAAGGCTCTCCGGAATGTGCAGGACATCGCCCGCTTCAAGCGCTGCGCTCATCTCAGGAGTCCAGGTTTTGAACTCGCCTGAGGGGCCTCGGCGGGTGACCTTCAGACCGCGGCTGGAGCCGCGTGGTGTGGGGCCACCACTGGCGGCCAATGCCTGCAGAACCGTCATCTGACGCTCCAGGCGAACCGGGCCGGGGCGCTGAACCTCGCCGTACAGGTACACCACCGGGGCCCGATCCACAAAGACCACGTCACCGTGCTCAACGACGGGGTCCGCTTGGCTGTCCTGTGAATCGAACAGCGCGGCGAGTTCAAGCTTGCGCTTGAACGGCACACCCTTGCGAACCCCCATCAAGACCAACCCGTCGGAGCCGATGGCGGTGATGCCACCGGCCTGGGCCAACAGCTCCGTGAGCCGCAGCCCCGGCTTTTCAATGGGAAAGCGGCCTGGCCTTTGAACGTGCCCCAGCACGCTGACCAGGTTCCCGCGAACCTGCGTGACCGTGATGGAGACTTGTGGGTTGCGCAGGAACTGGCCTTGCTTCAAGCCCCATTCGATGCGCCGCTCAGCCGCAAATACGGTCAGGCCCTTCATGTCCAGTGGGCCTATCAAGGGAAAGCTCAATTGGCCGTTGTCCTGAACCCGAATCTCCATGGAAAGATCGGGCTGCTGGTAAACCAACACGCGAAGCAGGTCCCCGGGGGCCAGCACATAGTCGGATGGGTCATCGGCCAGCGGGGCGCGGACCGCTTGGCCCTGATCGCTGGTCAGGGCTTGCTGAACCTGCATGCCATGTGAGGCTTCTGAACCTTGTGAACCCTGCACTTGGGCACCCGACTCGGATACCGCACAAAGGCCAAGGGCCAACAGAGCGGCCAGCCCCGTGAACAGCCGCAAGGGTTTTATGCCAATACAGCTTGGACGCGAGGGTGTGAACATCCCGCCTATCGTGCAGCGGCGCTGGTGCCACCCGCTTGAGCCGACTCACCGGATGTGCTGGTCTTGGACTCCGTCGGCGGTGACCACCGAGCAAAGTCGCCAACGTACTCCACGCTGCCCTGGTTACGCAGCCGATCAATCTCACGGCGCACACGCTCGGCCCGCATCTGGCTGCTCAACAGGCGCTCGATCACGCCCTGCGCCCGTTCCCATTCAATGGGTTGATCAACGCTGGCTTGCACCCACCACACCCGCAACACCTGCCCTTCATCCATCCGGATGGGCTGTTCAGGCGGCAAACCCTTCAGACGCGCCACATGCTTGAGCGGCAACTGGTCACTGCTCACCTGCAGGTGGACCACCTCGGCGCGGGCCCCTTCCCGTTCCAGCGCCCGGGCAAAGGCTTGCGCATTTCGAAACTCATTCAGGCGCGGCAGAGCCTTGTCAAGCGCCGTGCCCTCGGCTGCGGACCGTACCTCCTGCACCAGAAAGACCTGTCGGCGAGAGAAGGCCTCAGGATGCTCGTCAAAGTAGCGCCGCACCTCCTGCGGCGCCGGCGATGGACCTTCGTCGCCGAGCTGCTGCGCCATGGCGCGCGCCAACACTTCTGAACGCGCAGCCAACAACTGGCGCATCACCTCCGGCTTGCTGGCCAATCCCTGCGCCTCTGCCTCTTGACGCAAGAGGGTCAACTCGATGAGGCGATTGAGGCTGCGGCCCACCGTGGGATCCTCTGCACCGGAGATTCCTGCTGCACCCGTCCACGCGGCCAATCGCTCATTGAGCTGATGCACCGTCAGTTCCTCAGAATTGACACGCGCGGCCACCTGGGTGGCCTTGGCCGATGGCGTTTCTTGCCCGGCGTTTTGGCCGCCTGCAACCGCAGCAGCCGAGCTGTCGCCTTCGGCACATCCCTGTACCAACAGGCCGGCGAAAACCATGGCCAGCACGCAGGCGGACTGTCTGCACCAAGGTTCAAGATGAAGTTTGAACATGTATGGGCTTTCGTGAGTCGAAATGACGAATCCCCAGAACAGTGGGGATCCGATGGAAAGGCGATTTCGCTTAGGCCACTAGATGCGGCGTCGGCGCCCCACAAAGCCCAGGACGCTCAGGCCCGCCATGAGCAGCGCCGTACTCCCCGGCTCGGGAACCTGCAAGGCCACCCAGTTCGAGGGCGTGGGGTTGGCTTTACGGCCCGTCTCCAAGTCATAGGCGGTCAAGGAGATGACGCCGAAGATGGGCGACGGCTTGTTGTTGGCCTCGCCCAGCACGGGGTAGAGGAAGTCGTGCAGGTCCACCCCCGCTCCGTTGAGCTCCCAGTGCGCCGTTTCGTTGCCCAAGAACTTGTGCGCGCCCCAGTCCAAGTTGAGAACGTTGTAGCTGGTCTTGTAGCCCGCATCCAGGGACAACTGTGGCGGCGTCCCGTCGTTGACCTTCATGTCCAAGGTCAGCGATGGATTGGCGTTGACCAAGGTGGGAATACCTCCAGCCGTAGGGCCTCCGTACACCATGGACAGGCGCTCCACAAACGTCCGCGTAGGCCAATCCGAGATTCCCGACGAAAGCGGATTGGGTGTGAGCACGAAGCTCACGCCCGAGGCTGTTTCGGTACCCACCAGCGTGGCCGCAAGGTCAAACAGCCCCACGATGGAGGGGTTGCCCGTTGCTGGTATGTTGAATTGCCAAGTGGCCTGATCACCCACGGCAGCATGCGCGGCCTGCGCACCCAGTGCGATTGCTGCAGCTGCAGCCAGGTGTGTGGGGCGGGTAAAGCCTTGCCTGAGGAGCAGGTTCTTGAGTCGGCGGGCAAAGCCCAGCTTGGGCACTGCGCTGCGCGCGATGCCCTGGTTTGATAACAGCGTTGTATTCACGATTCCTCCGTTTTGTTGTCGTACGGATGTCGTCCAAGAACACGAAGCGAAGGAGGGGACGGCCCGTACGACCCCATGTTCGGGTGGCGCACCAAGGCCGCTGTGAGCAGTCGCAAGTCCTGTGGGGCTCTACACAGGCCGTTACCGCCGTTACTGTCAATCGGCAAGTCGCTGCTGATTTGGCGGACCACAGTGGACTTCAGCGCTGCGTGCAGGGCTCCTGAGCAAGCAAGGCCCGTCGCATTCAACGCTGTTGACCACCTTAACCACATGGAGCCACTTATGAAACAAACGCTATCCGCGCGAGGCCCCTCAAGCTCGCTGGCGCGGCCGCGCTGCTCAGTCCCATACTGGCTTTTGCCGCGCCGGTTGATCTGAGCACCGGTCCGTTTGAGACATCCGTCAACAAGTTCTCCAACGCACCGTTCACCGACGTCTTCGACTTTGTCTTCACAAGCCCAGCCGGCGGTACCGTTTCGAGCTCGGCCATTGAAATCAAGCTTGGCCGCTACGTGGACATCCAGTGGGATGCGACCAAGGCCTTCGCCATCTACTCAGACTTCGGTGGCATGGGAACCGAGTTGGTGTCTTTCAGCGCACCACTGGCTTCCACCGGATCCTTCTTCGTTGAGGACTTGCCCGTGGATGACACCACGTTCTCGATCGTGATCAA
>RGEP01000185.1 GCA_009918225.1 Betaproteobacteria bacterium
CCGCCACGCCAGCGGGCAGGGCTGCCCGGCGGCGTCCGGCCCCGACCAACAGCCCCTGTGGGCCCGCACCCTGCGCGACCTGCAGCGGCAGGGCGCCTCGCTGCGCGACGGCCCCGAGTGGCCCGGCGCCATGCTGCCCTGATGAACCCCAACACCCACGGCCCTGCGCCGCTGCACGCCCTGCGTTCTACCCGGGTACCCCATGTCCGCTGATCCTCTGCTCCACCACCTCAACCCCGAACAACTGGCCGCGGTCACCCTGCCGGCGCAGCCTTCGCTGATCCTGGCCGGCGCCGGTTCTGGCAAGACCCGGGTGCTGACTACCCGTATTGCGTGGCTCATGCAGACCGGGCAGGTTTCCCCCGGCGGCGTGATGGCGGTGACCTTTACCAACAAGGCGGCCAAGGAGATGCTCACGCGCCTGTCGGCCATGCTGCCGGTCAATGTGCGCGGCATGTGGATCGGCACCTTCCACGGTTTGTGCAACCGTTTTTTGCGGGCGCACTGGAAAGCCGCCGGCCTGCCGCAAAGCTTTCAGATCCTGGATGCCTCCGACACCGTTTCGGCCATCAAGCGGGTGATCAAGGCCATGAACCTGGACGAGGAGCGCTTTGTGCCCAAGCAGGTGTCCTGGTTCATTGCGGCCAGCAAGGAAGACGGCCTGCGCCCGGGCGATGTCGAGATCCGCGATGCGCACACGCAGAAGCTGGCCGACATTTACCGGGCCTATGAGGACCAGTGTGCGCGAGAAGGCGTGGTGGACTTTGCCGAGCTCATGCTGCGCACGGTGGAGATCATGCGCGACCAACCGGCCATTCGCGAGCACTACCGCCGGCGCTTTCGCCACATCCTGGTCGATGAGTTTCAAGACACCAACCGCCTGCAGTACGCCTGGCTGAAGATGTTTGCGCCCTTGCCAGGAGAGGCATCAGCCGATGGCGCTTTGTATGGTCCGCAAGGCGTGTTCGCCGTCGGTGACGACGACCAGAGCATCTACGCCTTTCGAGGCGCACAAGTGGGCAATATGCGCGACTTCGAGCGGGAATTCCGGGTCGACCAGGTCATCAAGCTCGAGCAGAACTACCGCAGCATGGGCCACATCCTGGATGCGGCCAATGAGCTGATCGCACACAACGAACGCCGCCTGGGCAAGAACCTGCGCACCGATGCCGGACCAGGCGAGCCGCTGCGGGTGCACGAGGCGACCAGTGACTATGCCGAGGCCCAGTGGGTGTTGGAAGAAATTGGCCAGCTGCACCGCGCCGGCACCGAGCGGCGTGAAATCGCCATCCTGTATCGCAGCAACGCACAAAGCCGCGTCATGGAAAGTGCGCTCTTCAACGCGGGTGTGCCCTATCGCGTGTATGGGGGGCTGCGCTTTTTCGAGCGCGCTGAAGTCAAGCATGCACTGGCCTACTTGCGCCTGATCGAGAACCCGAACGACGACACCAGTTTCTTGCGCGTCGTGAACTTCCCGGCACGCGGCATAGGGGCGCGGACCGTGGAGCAGTTGCAGGACGTGGCGCGGGCCACTGGGCGCAGCCTGGCGCAGTCGGTGGGCGCGGTCAGCGGGGCAGCCGGCACCAAGCTGGCGGGCTTCGTGCAGATCGTTGAGCGCCTGCGTGAGGCCACGCGCGGCCTGACGCTGCGCGAGATCATCGAACAGGTGTTGCACGACTCTGGCTTGCTTGAGTTCTACCGGACCGACAAGGAAGGGGCCGACCGTATCGAGAACCTGGAGGAACTGGTCAACGCGGCCGAGGCCTTTGTCACCCAAGAGGGGTTCGGGCGTGATGCCGTGGCCTTGCCGGTGGACGAACTCGGCCCGGGCGCCTTGGCCCAGCCTGATGAAGTGGGTGTGGGGGTACCCGCCCCGGTGGACGTGACCCCCGATGCGGAGACGGGCGAGATCATGAGCCCTTTGGCGGCCTTCCTGACCCATGCCTCCCTTGAGGCTGGAGACAACCAGGCCGAAGCTGGGCAGGACGCGGTGCAGCTGATGACCATCCACGCGGCCAAGGGTCTGGAGTTCGACGCGGTCTTCATCACGGGGCTGGAAGAAGGCCTCTTCCCCCATGAGAACGCCATGAGCGATGCCGACGGTCTGGAGGAAGAACGCCGCCTGATGTACGTGGCCATCACCCGTGCGCGCCAGCGCCTGTACCTCACCTTCAGCCAGACCCGCTTGCTGCATGGCCAAACCCGCTACAACGTGCGCAGCCGCTGGTTTGACGAACTGCCCGAAGGCGCATTGAAGTGGTTGACGCCTCGCACAGCCGCTTTCGGCTCAGGCTATGCCAAGGCCTATCAGGACGCGTGGTCGCGCGGCTCGGGCCTGGGCTCGATGGTCGGTGCTGGGCGGGTGCAGGCCCCGTCTTCGAGCGCACTGGGCAGCAGCCTGCCCCGCAGCCCTGCGCCCAGCGGCACCGACGGCCGCCCCTTGCGCGTAGGCCAAGGCGTGTTCCACAACAAGTTTGGCGAAGGCGTGATCGTCACCTTGGAGGGCTCGGGCAACGATGCCCGCGCACAGGTGAACTTCGGCCGTCACGGCATGAAATGGCTGGCCTTGAGCGTGGCCAAGCTCACGCCGGTGGACTGATCTCGTCCGGGGCGTCTTCGTCGGTGCGCACGCCGGGCGCATCGCCCGTGCCAAAGGTCTGCACGAACATGAAGTACAGGCTGGCGTAAAACACCACGCTGAGCGTCAGGCCCAGCGGCATGGCCATGGCCCCCATGAGGCCGCTCAAGCCCAGGGCCTGCAGCACCAGCCCCAAGCCCAGCCCGGTGGCGGCCAACACCGAAACCCAGGTGGCCGCGAACATCACAAACGCACCTTTGCTGCGCCAGATCGCCAGTGTCGAAGAAAACAGCGCTTGCGCCGCGCTTTGCTGTCCCCACCACACCAGGGCAGGCGCGTGCCAAAAGGGAACACTCAACAGGGCGGTCAAGGCCAGGCGCGTGTACAGGCCACCCAGGAGCTGCGGGTCGGCCAAGAGGCGCTGTAGTTCTTCACGGGTGCGGGCATCATCGCGCCCGGCGGCCATCAGCTCCTGCAACTCATTGAGCTTGCCGTTGTCGATGGAGTCGGCCAGGAGCAGCACCAAGAGCGACAAGAGCCCATAAACCGCGCACAGGGTGAGCAACCTCGAGCGCCGCAGCGCATCGGTTCGAAACGGTGCCAGGTACAGGCCGGGCAGCGCGCGTTGCCCGCGCACCGCTGCGGCCGTGCCCATCATCATCACCAGGCCCAGCAGCGGCACAGCCGCCAGCACCACCACCCCGCCCACCACGGGCACCAGCATCAGCACCAGGGCCAAGAACAAGAAGGTGCCGAACAGGCCTGCGAGTCCCAAGGGTTGACGGGCGAATACCCTCCAGGCTTGCAGCACCCACTGCAGGCCTTGACGCGGCTCAACCGGTTTGAGGATCAGCTTCATGCGTTCCATCTTGCCCACTTCATTTGGCCAGCGCATGCCAGGGGTGATCGATGCGCTCGCGCAGGACCCGTTCAAAGTGGGTGGGGTCGTGGGGCTTGAGCATCGAGGCCTCGCGCGGCAGGTAGAAGTCCCACAGCCGCGACACCCAAAAGCGAAGCGCGCCTGCGGCCCCACTGGTCAAGTCGATGCACCAATCGTTCAGGCACACCGCAAGGTCGAACAGCCAGGTGTCCACACCCGCGAAGTAAAAGTCGAAAAAGCCGGTCAAGGCTTCTTGGCCCGCTGGGCCATCAAACATGACGTTGTCCCGGAACAGGTCGGCGTGTACCGGCCCACGCGGCAGGCTTTGGTAGGCCGCTGAGGCGGCCACTTGCTGCTGAAAGGCCAACTCGCTGTTCAAGAGGGCTGCGGTGTCGTGGTCCAGAAAGGGCAACACCAGGGGCACGGTTTGCTCCCACCACGGCAGCCCGCGCAGATTGGGTTGGCTCAAGGGGAAGTCTTGGCCCTGCAGGTGCATGCTCGCCAGCATGGCGCCCACTTGGCGGCAGTGGTGCAGGCCAGGGGCCAGCTGGTGGCCGCCCGCCAGCCGGTTGACCACCGCTGCAGGCTTGCCCTTGAGCTGGAACAGGATCTCGCCTTGGGCGTCAGCACGGGGCAGGGGCACCGGAATGTGCCGCAGCGCCAGGTGCTGCATCAGGCGCAGGTAAAAGGGCAGTTGCTCGAAGCTCAGCCGCTCGAAGATCGTCAGCACCCATTCACCGGTGTCGGTGCTCACGAAGTAGTTCGTGTTTTCGATGCC
>RGEP01000186.1 GCA_009918225.1 Betaproteobacteria bacterium
AGAGTTTGACCAAGGCACCAAGATCAAGGTGATCGGCGTGGGCGGAGGCGGCAGCAATGCCGTTGAGCACATGATGAAGCAAGGCATGAGCGGGGTGGAGTTCGTGTGCGCCAACACGGATGCACAAGCCCTCAACCGCTCGACGGCCCAGCACCTGATCCAACTGGGCCGCAATGGCCTGGGTGCGGGCGGCAAGCCCGAGGTAGGCAAGGCGGCGGCTGAAGAGGCCATCGACGACATCCGCGCGGCGCTGGAAGGCACGCACATGGTGTTCGTCACCGCGGGTATGGGCGGTGGAACCGGTACGGGCGCGGCACCGGTGGTGGCCCGCGTGGCCAAGGAAATGGGCATCCTGACCGTGGGTGTGGTGACCAAGCCTTTCGATTTCGAAGGCAAGCGCCGATCCAAGCAGGCCGACGCCGGCTCAGCCGAGCTGGAGGCCAATGTGGACAGCCTGATCGTGGTGCTCAACGAGAAGCTGCTGGAAGTGCTGGGTGACGACATCACCCAAGACGAGGCCTTCTCCAAGGCCAACGATGTGCTGCGCAACGCCGTGGGCGGCATCAGCGACATCATCCACATGGACGCGCTGGTCAACGTGGACTTCGAAGACGTCAAGACGGTGATGAGCGAGCCTGGCAAGGCGATGATGGGCACCGCCATGGCCAGCGGCCCGGACCGCGCCACCAAGGCAGCCGAAGCGGCGGTGGCCTGCCCGCTGCTCGAGGGCATCGACCTGTCCGGTGCGCGTGGCGTTCTGGTGCTGCTGGTGGCCTCACGTGCCACCTTCAAGCTGCAGGAAAGCCGCAACGCCATGAACACCATCAAGCGTTACGCAGCCGATGACGCGCATGTGATCTATGGCGCGGCCTACGACGAAAGCCTGGGCGACCAGATGCGCGTAACCGTGATCGCCACCGGCTTGAACCCTGGCAAGCGTCAACAAGCGCCGCTGAGCGTGGTGCAGGCCGTGCCGGTGGTGCAGCGCACCGGCACCGACAACCTGCCGGTCATGGCGCCCACCGACGGCCAGGTGCAGCAGGCCCCGACCGAGGCCAACTACTCGGGCCTGGGCGTGCCCAGCGTGTGGCGCAAGCGCGAGGCCTCGGCCCGAGTCGAGGCCTTGGCCAACAACGGCATGGACGAGATCGAAATCCCGGCCTTCTTGCGCCGGCAGGCCGACTGATTCAGGCCGATTGAAGAGGCGGCGGGGCACTCGCAAGCCCCAGACCCGCCGCTGCGCCGGGGTGGTGATTCCTCCTTCTCACCACCTCGGCGGAGCCGTCTTCCCCCCTTCACAGGCATGCGTCAAGCGCTGCACCGCCCTATCCGGGTTAACCCGTGCTGAAACCACCGAAATCGCCGACAATCGCCCCATGATTCGACAGCGCACACTGAAGTCCGTCACCCGTGCCGTGGGCGTGGGGGTCCACAGTGGGCAAAGGGTGGAGCTCACGCTGCGGCCAGCCGCACCCGACACGGGCATCGTGTTTCGGCGCACCGATCTGCCGCAGCCGGTGGATATTCCGGTGACGCCCGAATCGGTCAGCGACACCCGCATGGCCACCACCATCAGCCCCATCGGCAACCCCGGCGGGCCCAAGGTGCAAACCATTGAACACCTGCTCAGTGCCTGCGCGGGCCTGGGCCTGGACAACCTGTACATCGACATCACCGCCGAGGAAGTGCCCATCCTCGACGGCAGCGCAGCGAGCTTTGTCTTTCTGCTGCAAAGCGCGGGCATCGAACTGCAAAACGCCCCCAAGCGTTTCCTGCGGGTGAAGAAGCCCGTGGAGCTGCGCGAAGGCGAGGGTGCCTCGCTCAAATGGGCCCGCTTGGAGCCCCACCACGGCTATCGCCTGAGCTTTGAGATCGACTTCAAGCACCCGGCCTTGGATGCCACGGGCCAGCAGGTCACCTTTGACTTTGCCAGCGGCCAGTACAAGCGCGACATCGCCCGTGCACGCACCTTCGGTTTCACCAAGGATGTCGAGCTGATGCGCGCCCGCGGCCTGGGGCTGGGTGGCAGCATGGACAACGTCATCGTGGTGGACGACTACCGCGTGCTCAATGCGGAAGGCTTGCGCTACGACGATGAATTCGTCAAACACAAGATTCTGGACGCCATCGGGGACATGCAGGTGTTGGGCAAGCCGCTGTTGGCGGCCTACACCGCCTACCGGGGCGGTCATGCCTTGAACAACCGCTTGCTGCGCCAGCTGTTGGCTGATGAGCAGGCCTGGGAAGTGGTCAGCTTTGAAGATGCCCGCCAGGCCCCGGCGGGCTTTGCCGAACTGGCGCCGGCCTGGTAAGGCCGCTCAAGGTCAATAGGTACGCCCGCCCTTGTACAGGGCATGGGTGCGGCGCTGCAGCTTGGCCCCTTGCGCCATCGCTGCAAAAGAAGAACCCGCGTGGGCATGCGTGATCGCCAGCCCCAGGGCGTCCGAAGCGTCCTTGCCGGGCAGCCCGGGCAACTGCAGCAAACGCTGCACCATCAGCTGCACCTGTTCCTTGCGCGCATGGCCATGCCCCACCACGGCCTTCTTCATTTGCAGCGCGGTGTATTCCTGCACCGGCAGGCCGCGTGCCACCAGGGCGGTCAGCGCCGCACCACGCGCTTGGCCCAGCAGCAAGGTGCTTTGCGGGTTCACATTCACAAACACGATTTCCACCGCGCTGGTGGTGGGCTTCCAGCGCTCCACGACCTCACCGATCCCGTGGTCTGCAGGCCGGGGTCTATGCCGAGGATGCGCATGCCCTATGGTGGTCCCGGGGCCTACAGCCCATCAGTGCCGGAAGTGGCGCACGCCGGTAAGCACCATCGCGATGCCACGCTCATTGGCCGCGGCAATGACCTCGTCGTCACGCACCGACCCGCCCGGTTGGATCACACAAGTGGCGCCAGCCTCACACACCACGTCCAGGCCGTCGCGGAAGGGAAAGAAGGCATCACTGGCCACGGCAGAGCCCTGCAGGGTCAAGCTGGCGTTGGCGGCCTTGATCGAGGCGATTCGCGCACTGTCGATGCGGCTCATTTGCCCAGCCCCCACGCCCAGGGTCATGCCCCCGCCGCAAAAGACGATGGCGTTGCTCTTGACGAACTTGGCCACCTTCCAAGCGAACAGCAGGTCGGCCAGCTGTTGCGCCGTGGGTTGTACCCGCGTGACCACCTTGAGCTCCGCTTCGCTGACCACGCGGTTGTCGGCGCTTTGAATCAAGAGGCCCGAGCCCACACGCTTGACGTCGTGGCTGTTCAAGCCGCGGTGCCAGGCGCTTTCGCTCTGGCGGTCTACACCGTCCAGGGCGATGCGCAGCACGCGGGTGTTGGCCTTGGCGGCAAACACCTTCAGGGCCCCCTCGGTGTAGCCTGGAGCAATCAGCACTTCCACGAACTGCTTGGCCACCGCCTGCGCCGCTGCCTCATCGAGCACCGTGTTGAAGGCGATGATGCCGCCAAAGGCCGAGGTGGGGTCGGTTTGGAAGGCTTTGCTGTAGGCCTCCAGGGCAGAAGAGCCCAGCGCCACACCGCAGGGGTTGGCGTGCTTGACGATGACGCACGCTGCACCTTCGGTGGCAGCATCGAAGGCCTTCACGCACTCCCAAGCGGCGTCGGAATCGGCGATGTTGTTGTAGGACAGTTCCTTGCCCTGCAACTGTTGGGCCGTGACCAAGGAGCCCGGGGCCGGATACAGGTCCCGGTAGAAGGCCGCCTGCTGGTGCGGGTTCTCGCCGTAGCGCAGGTCTTGCAGCTTCACGAAACGGCCGTTGGACTGGGCAGCGAACGCCGCGCGCTTGGGCACATCCTCGTCGGTGTCGGGCAGCTCAATGGCCGAGAGGTAGTCGCTGATGGCCGCGTCGTAGTTGCTGATGCGGTTGAAGGCGGCCACCGCCAGGGCAAAACGTGTGCCGCGGCTCAGGCCTCCGGCCTTCAACTCGGCCAACACCCCTTCGTATTGCGCCGCGTCGGTCAGCACCGCCACATCTTTCCAATTCTTGGCGGCACTGCGCACCATGGCCGGCCCGCCGATGTCGATGTTTTCGATGGCGTCACCCAAGGTGCAGGCCTCACGCGCCACCGTGTCTTCAAAGGGGTACAGGTTGACCACCAGCAGGTCGATGGTGTCGATGCCGTGTTCAGCCAAGGCCGCCATGTGGGCCGGCCGGTCGCGCCGGGCCAGCAGACCCCCGTGCACCCGCGGGTGCAGGGTCTTCACCCGGCCGTCGAGCAT
>RGEP01000187.1 GCA_009918225.1 Betaproteobacteria bacterium
CGGCTGCGCAGGTCGTAGGCCAACTTCACGGGCGGCACCAAGAGCCTGAGCATCGAGTCGGGCTCGACCACCAAGCGCAGCACGCTGCCTTGGGTGGCCTCGGCGCGGCGAATGCGAAAGCGGAAGTGGTCGAACTGGCTGATCACGCCCAGCTGCATCTGCACCGTGCGGCCGGTGGCCAGCTCCTCCAGCCGGTCCTGCAGAAAAACGTGGAAACCCGAATCCACGGCAAGACCCGCCACACGCGCCACCTCACGCGTCTTGCGCTGGCCAGCCTTGTTTGAGGTTTCCATGGTCACGGTGGCTTCGCCCACCTGCACGATGGCCTCTTCTTCGCCCAGCGTGGGGTACACGGTGCGCATCAAGGGCACAAAACGGTCCTTGCCGAAGTCGAGCTTCTTTTCGCCGAGCAGCAATCCTTGGGGCGATACATAGCGGATGGTGCCGGCCACCCATCGGCCACCGCGCAGCTGTTGTTGGTGCAGTTCGGTGTACAGCCACTGCCCGGTCTCGGCGTGCAGGGCACGGCCGGAAAACTGGCGCTGCTGCAGCCCGCCTTCGCTCAGTCGCTGGTTGGCCTGCGGGCCGCCTTCAGGCGGGCGCGGCGTGGCATCCGGCAGTCGCGGCGTGGCCTCTGGGCCACGTGGCGCTTCTTGGGCGTTTAGCAGGCCTGCGCAGCCCACAAAAGCGGCCGCAGCGCCCTGCGCGCCCAGCCGCAGGCCCCAGTGCAAAGCACGTCGGCGCGCCTGCAGAGCGCCATTCGATGCCGCGCTCACCGCTTCTCGAAGAGGTAATGGACCACGCCCCATTGACGGCCCTGGTCGTAGCCAAACAACTCGGCCACGGCCATGTAGAACATGCGCCACCGTTGGAACCAACGCGCGGCCTCCTGGGTTCCATAGGCCTGTGCAAACACCGGCAGGATGCGCTCGCGCGCCGCATCCATGCCTTCCAACCAATGGTTGGAGGTCTTCTCGTAGTGGCGCCCATCGATCCACCAGCGCCTTTGCACCTTCAGGTGGTCTTGGAAGTGCAGGAACAGGTCGGCACTGGGCATGATGCCGCCGGTGAAGAAGTACTTCGTCATCCAGTCGCTGGCGTCCTGCACCTCATAGTGGTAGGCCAAGGTGCGGTGGGCGAACACATGCACCAGGGCTTGTGCGCCAGGCTTCATCCAGGAGGCCACCTTGGCGAACAGACTCTGGTAGTTCTTCATGTGTTCGAACATTTCGATCGAAACCACCCGGTCGAACTGCGCCGCGACGCCCTGCAAGGGAAACTCAGCCTCCACCACATTGGCCGTGAGGATGGTGAGGTTGCGCAGCCCCCGGTCTCGCGCCTGGGCCTCGATGAATTCGCGCTGGCCGTGGGAATTGGACAAGCCGACGATCTGTGCGCCTGGAAAGCGCTCGGCCATCCACAGGCTCATGCTGCCCCAGCCGCAGCCCAAGTCCAGGATGCGCTGCCCGTTGGCCAAGCCCGCCCGTTCGGCGTAGAGCTTGAACATGGCTTCCTCGGCTTGTGCCAAGGTTTCGGTGCCGGTCTCGTACCAGGCGCAGGAGTACTTCAGCCGAGGGCCCAGGTGCAGGTGGAAGAACTCGGCGGGCACTTCGTAGTGCTGCTCGTTGGCTGCATCGGTCTCCTTGGCAATCGGGCTTTGGCGCAGTTCTTCCACCAGGGCGGCCAGGCGTTCGGCGGCCAGGGGCGGGTGGTCCAGGCCTTCATCCATCAGGCGCTGCTTCATCAGGCTGCGCATGCCGGCCCGCACAAGCGCGTCGGGCAACAGGCCCTGCTCACAGGCCTCGATCAAGGCAGTGCTCAGGCGTGCCGACAAGGTCGGGGCGGCCGTGCGCATAGGCGCCGGTGTGGGCGACCGCGGGGACGGTGAAGGTGATGGCGGTGGGGCCGAGGGCTCGTTCATGGCCCGGGACTATGCCTGATCAGGCCCGCTTTTTGGGCGGCCAGGGTATCAAGGGGCTGACGGTGCGGATGTACTCGGCGTATTCCGGCCGTGTGCGGGCCGCTTGGGCCTCGGTGGCCGGAATGCCGGAGAGCTTCAAGAGCAAAAACGCCATGACGGCTGGGGGCAGCCAAGCCAGCACGAAGCCCTCAGTTCCCCAAGCCAGGGGCACATAAGCTGCCCAATGCAGGCACTCAAAGAAGTAGTTGGGGTGGCGAGACCAGGCCCATAGGCCCTGGCGGCACACGCGGCCTTTGTTTTCCGGCTTGCGCTTGAAGGCGGCCAGCTGGGCATCGGCCAGTGCTTCGCCCAGAATGGACACCACCCAAATGCCGGCCGACAGCAGGATCAAGCCCGGTGGAACCGGGGTGTCGCGCCGGCTGGCCACCAGCAGCCCCAAGGCGATCAGCAGCGAAAACACCACCTGCACCTGGAAGAACCGCCACATCTTGTAATTCGCTTGATCGCCCCACTCGCGCCGCAGCTGGGCGTAGCGGCCGTCTTCGGGCTTGCCGTGGTTGCGAACCCACAGAAAGGCCCCCAGGCGCACGCCCCACACCAGCGGCATCACGGCAATCATCAGCCGAACCAGGGGCTCGGCGGTCGAATGCCAGGCAAACCACGGGCCCAAAAGGCCCAAGGTCCATGCCCAGACCGCGTCCACCTCGCCCGCATTGCCCGTTCGCAACTGCAGCAGCCAAACCCCCGTAAACGCCAGCGCCAGGGCCAGCCAGGCATTCACAAGGAGTTCAACGAGGCTCATGCGGGTGTTCTCAAAATGGGGTCAGAGTCATTTTTTGCGGCAAGGAGAGCGGACGTCTCGAAAAATGACTCCGACCCCATTTTTACTTCAGGTCACCGGCCAGGCTGGCCAGGGTGTCCGGGGCAATGCCGACGTGTGCGGGGTAGTTGGTGTGGTCGCAGCCGAGCTTGACGGCAGCGCCGGCGCGAATGGCGTCGCGCATGTCCTTGTTGAACTCGAATCGGACAAAGTGCACCGACGAGGTCTTCTCGTCGTTCTCCCGGTCGAGGTCTTCGTCGGCGATGGCGTACACGCGGCCGTGGCCCTCCACCTCGATGAACATGCGGTCTTCCACGCCAATCAGGCGGGCCAACTCGCGCTTGCGCTCGTGCACATCCGGGTACTCCAGCAGCATGGTGGCCTTCCAGTTGCTGCCGTCGGGAATCAACGGTGCGTACGCCTCAATCTCGCTGGTGATGCCTTCTTCATCGAAGATCTTTTCGATGTGCAGCATCTCCTGGATCTGGCGGCGTATGGTCTGCTCGTCCTCAAACTGCAAGGTGATGTGCTCACCAAGCTGAACGCTGCGCAGCTTGCGGTGCGCGATGGCGTCGGCCCGGCTGGCCTTGCGAATCTTGGAATAGGCCTCAAGGGTCATGAGGCTATCGCGGGCGATGGTCGTCATGGGGTGATCTCCGTTTTGTGAATCTTCAAGCCATGCCGTAGGCACGGCGCACCAGGCTCAGCGGGTGCTGCAAGGCCTGAGCGGGGGTACCGGCTTCTTTCATCCCCTGGGCGATGTGGTGGCCCGCCAGGGCGCAATCGCTGGAGATGAAGTCGGGGTTGTCCTTGGCCATGGCCCGGAACACGGGCTTGCCGATCTTCATGGCCACCTTGTGGTAATCCTTCTTCACGCCATAGGTGCCGGCGTGGCCCGAGCAGCGCTCCACCGTGTTGAGCTGCACCTCCACCTTGGTGCCGATCAGCTTGAACATCTCTTCGGTCTTCTTGCCGATGTTCTGCACCCGGCCATGGCAGGGGATGTGGTACGAGACCTTGCCCAGGGCAGTCTTGAAGTCGGTCTTCAAGAGGCCGTCGCGGTTGCGCAGCATCAGGTACTCGAAGGGGTCCATCATCGCTTTCTTCACCAGCTGCGTATCGGTGCAGTTGGGGAACATGAGCGGAATCTCCTGCTTGAACATCAGCGTGCATGAGGGCACGGCCGACAGGATTTGGTAGCCCTCCTTGGCGTAGCGCGCCAGCACCGGAATATTCTGTTCCTTGCTCTGGGCCACCGACTGCAGGTCGCCGAGCTCCAGCTTGGGCATGCCGCAGCAGCTTTCCTTGTCCACGATCACATAGGGAATCTCGTTGTGGTCGAGGATCTTGAGCAGGTCGTGCCCGATACCCGGCTCGTTGTAATTCACATAGCAGGTGGAGAAGATCGCG
>RGEP01000188.1 GCA_009918225.1 Betaproteobacteria bacterium
CGAGCGTCCAGTCGGATGGGGTCCAGTCGCGGGTCCGGTTCGCGCCGCGCCTGCAGAAAGTACAAGGCCGTCACCAGGGCCAGATCGTGGGTGCTGCCCCGCGTCAACATCCCCGAGAGTTGCCAAGCGGCAGAGGCCACATCGGACAGCGGCACACGGTCTTGCAACAGCTGGCGACTGGCCAGATCGATGGCACGCGTGCGGTCGGGCGGTCCTAAGGGTTGATCGCGGTTTTCCACCGCAGCCATGAACCGCTCCAGGGTCAGGCCCAGGGAAAACTGCTTCCAATACTCAAACATAGCGGTACTGCTGACTATGCGGATGGTCCAGGCAGGGTAGGGCGCCTGGTGGAAAACTGCAGTACATCGCAGTCTGGGGCTTGCCGTCAAGAGGTGCAAGCCGGTCAGGGTAACCTCACTTCTCTGGGCTCTCAGCTTCGCTCAGTAAAAAATCGCAGCAGCTCCCGGTTTCGGGGCAGCCGTAAACGTTCAGGTGGTACCAGTGCGGTGATGTGGTTGCCAAACCGCGTTTGCGGTGTCCAGCCCGGCAAGACGCGCACCAAGCGTCCCTCCGAAAGGGCATCGGCACAGAGGTAGTCGGGCAGCAGCGCCACGCCCAAGCCCTGCAGGCAGGCCTCCAACACCGCCTCGGGATTGTCCACATGGAAGCGGCTGCGCACGGGGACCCGTTGTCGCTCCCGCCCCCGCACCAAGGTCCATCCGTCATCGGCCGGCTCGCGCCAGTAGAACAGGCATGGCAGGGCTGCCAATTCAGCCGGGGTCTGTGGCTCGCCCAACGTGGCCAGGCTTGGCGCAGAGGCGGCCAACACCCAATTCACCTCAGCGACCGGCGCGGCGTGCAGGTCGACTTGTGCGGCTGCGGCACTCCAGCGAAACGCCACATCGATGCGCTCATACGCTAGGTCCAACAACCGGTCGGCCAGCATCAGCTCGACCTCGATACCTGGGTGCAGGCGCAGGAACTCCGGCAAGCGCCGACACAACACCCGCTGGCCCCAGGATACGGGAGCGGTGATCCGAATGCGCCCGTTCAGATCGGAGCGCAGGGCCCGCAAGCGCTCCTCGCCGGCGGCGATTTCCCCCAATGCGCGTTGCGCATGTTCCAGGTAAGTCTCACCAGCAGGTGTCAGCGCAACCCGGCGCGTGCTGCGGCTGAACAACGTCGTGCCCACGGCTGCTTCCAACTGCGCAACGCGCTTGCTCACCACACTTTTGCCCAAGCCTAAGGCCTGAGCGCTGCGGCTCACGCTCAGAGTCTCGGCCACCTTCACAAAGGTCAGAAGCATCTCGTTACTGATCATGATTGTTTCAAATACGAGAACAAATCGTTCGCATTGAACTGGATATACATCCCTTCGTCAATCCGCAAGACTGCCCTTCGTGGGCAGCACGACCCATGCCTAAAACCAACGGAGCAGGAGACACCATGAAGATCTACGCAGACCCCATCACCGTGAACTGCCGCAAAGTGCTTGCGGGTTTGGACCTGATGGGCGTGCCTTATGAACTGGTGCATGTGGACTACTTCAAGGCTGAGCAAAAAGCACCCGCCTACATCGCGATCAATCCCAACGCCTCTATTCCCGCCATGGTCGATGGCGACCTTATCTTGTGGGAATCCAATGCGATCCTGCAGTACGCAGCCGACAAGCACGGCCGCTCGGCTGTTTACCCCACTGACCTGAAGACCCGCGCCGACATCAACCGTTGGTTGCTGTGGGAGGCCGCGGCTTGGTTCCCGAGCTGCTATGTTTATCTCGTCGAGAACTGCGTCAAGCCGCTGCTCGGCGGGGCTGCGGATCCTGCAGTCCTCGACAGCCAGGCCCCCAACTTCCACAAGCTCGCGGGCATTCTGGACGCCCGCCTGAAGGCTCATCAATGGATCGCCGGCACGGAGGTGGCCACCATCGCCGACATCGCCGTGGCCTCGCCGATGCACCTGCACGGCTGGCAGCAATTGCCCCTGGATGACCATCCCAATCTGCGGCGTTGGATGTTTGACGGCGTCGAGAAGTTGCCGGCGTGGCAGAAGACCTGGGTGGGCGAAGGCTTCATCACGAAGAAGGCCTGAGAATAAGGGCTGCCATGACGATCGCTGCTTCTGTACGCGCCACCATGAACTACACCGTGGACAGCGGTGTCGCACCCGATTACTACTTCTACGAGCCCGACCCCTCGCTCAAGCTCAACCCACCGGGAACCGATTCGCAGGAAATGGTGATCCACGACGGCTGGGCCGAAGTGAATCGTCTGTCGGCCGATCGGGAGGGCTTCGAGTTGCACGAGTTTGGCGCGCGTTTTGACCAGTTCGATGATGAGCAGGCCATTCGGCAGACCTTCCATCCGCAGGTGGTGGACTTCGTCAAGCGTCATACCGGTGCGCGTGAAGTGGTGGTGTTTGACCACACCATTCGCAAGCGAATGGCCGCTGACTTGAAGGTGCAGACGGAGGTCCACCGGCCCGCGGTGATGCTGGTGCACAGTGACTACACCGTGATCAGTGGCCCACAGCGCGTGCGCGACATCATGAAGCAGCGCGCAGAGCCACTGTTGCAGCGGCGCGTGGCTTTTTTCAATGTGTGGAAGCCCTTGTACAGGCGGGTGGAGGAATTGCCCTTGGCCATGATCGATGCGCAGAGCCATGAAGGGGCCGACTTCTTGCGCATGGACTTAAAGTACCGCGATCGAACCGGCGAAATCTATGTGTTGCGGCACAACCCGATGCACCGCTGGCTGTACTTCCCGCTTATGGAAGCGCACCAAGCGATCTTGCTGAAGACCTACGATTCGAGCACAGACGGCCGCTGCCGCTTCATGGGCCACTCAGCCTTCGAAGACCCCACTACTGCCCCCGATGCACCCAAGCGAGAGAGCATCGAGGTGCGGACGATGGCATTCTTTTGAACACAGCCGCGATTGAAGGCGCCACTCGCGGGCCGGCTCTCGACGCGGCCTAAATGTCGAGGAACACGGTCTCCCGCGCCGGGTCGGCGTGCTGCAGGTGGATGTCCAGCCGGTACACCACCTGGCCATCGCGGTCCTGGCGCTGGGCGATCAGGGTGCGGCGGCGCACCTCCCACTCGATCCCGCTGAGCACCGGGTCTTGGGCGTTGGCGGCGGCTTCGTCATCAAAGTACAGCCGGGTGTGCAGGCCCAGGTTGATGCCGCGCGCAAAGAGAATCAAGGCGATGTGCGGGGCCTGCAAGCTGCTACCCGGCCCGGCCACCGCGCCCGGTTTGCAGGTGTCGAAGCGCCACAGCCCACTGTCGAAGTCAGCCCCGGTGCGGGCCCAGCCCCGGAAGGCCGAAGGCTTGGGGTCGGCCGGATGGGCATAGTGGCCCTGGGCATCGGCCTGCCACAACTCCACCAGCAGGTCGCGCACCGGTGTGCCCGAGCCGTCGTACACCACGCCTTCGATGGCGATATGTCCGGATTCGCCTGGCGCCACCAGGGTAGACCCAAAGGTCTGCTCAAAAATCTCAAAGCCCGCTTGCTGCGGCGCCAGGCCAATGTGCACATAGGGCCCACCGGTTTGTGAAGCGGTTTCCTTCAGCCGGGTGATGGATCGTGTGGCTTGTGTCATGTCAAACCCCCTCAAACCAAGTTTGGCGGCGCCCGCGCAGCACGATGTCGAATCGGTAGCAACGCGCATCAAGCTCCACGAAGTTGGCGCGGTCTTCCAAGGCGATCAGGCCACGCACCTGTTCTTCATCGGGTATGCCTTGCAGAATCGGGCAGCCCGGGATCAAGGTGTCGCCTTCAAAGTACATCTGTGTGATCAGGCGCTGTGCCCACCCATCGCCCTGCAAGGAGTAGTGGATGTGCGAGGGACGCCAGTCGTTGATGCGGTTGCGCCACGGGTAAGGGCCGGGCTTGATGGTGCGGTAGCGGTAGTGGCCATGCTCGTCGGTGAGCATGCGGCCGCATCCACCGAAATTGGGGTCGAGCGCACCGATGTATTGGTCCTTCTTGTGGCGGTAGCGCCCACTGGCATTGGCCTGCCACACCTCCACCAGGGCGTTGCGTACGGGTTGGCCAAACTCATCGCGCACATAGCCGTGCACCACGATGCGCTCGCCCACGGGCAAGCCACCCTGCGCGTAATTGAGGATCAGGTCGT
>RGEP01000189.1 GCA_009918225.1 Betaproteobacteria bacterium
CCTACTGGGAAGACACGCCGATGGGCCTGGACCAGGCGGTCTCGCATGTGCTGTCCATTCACGGGCAACTGCGCCAAGCCTTCGGAGCGCAGCCCGTCTGGGTGGCCGAGACCGGGTGGCCCGCTGCCGGCCGTCAGCGAGGGCCGGCGGTGCCGGGGCCTCAAGAGCAGGCGCAATTCCTGCGAGAACTGCGAGACCGCACGGCCGATTCGGGCATCGAGTTCAATGTGATTGAAGCTTTCGATCAACCTTGGAAGCGCCGCTTTGAGGGTGCCATGGGGGGCGCATGGGGCGTGGCCGATGCACAGGGACGTTTGCGCGATCGGGGACGGGGCCCCTTGCCGCGCGATCCCAGCCATGTCGCTGGCCTTGCGGGTGCTGGGGCCGGTATGGGGGCTGCAGCCCTGGGCCTGTTGCTGGCGCACGTCTGGGCCCGCCGAAGCGCTGCGCGAGCCGGCCGCAACAACACCGCGGTGAAGCTGGGGGTGCTGGCCGCTGGCGGCACCCTGGGCCTGCTGGCGGGTCTTCATTTGGCGGGCTTGGCCATCTGGCAGCGGGATGCGGGTGAGTGGACGCTGGCCCTGGCCCATGTGGCCCTGGTCCTGGCCCTGGCGCTCTACGCCCTGTGGTGTGCAGCGCGCAGCACCTTGCCGCTGACAGCCGAGGCCATTCAAGGAGTGCCGGCGCCTGCCCGGTACGGTTTTGCACCCAAGGCCTGGAGCACGGCCTGCGTGACGCCCTTGTTGTGTCTGTCCACGGTGCAGGCCCTGACCTTGGTGTTTGATGGCCGTTATCGGCCCTTGCCCGCTGCGCTCTTGGGTATGGTGGCCGTGAGCCTGTGGCTGTGCCGTGCCACGGGGGGCTTGGCAGCCATCAGCCCTGTGCAACGCAGCCTGGGGCTGGTCTTGGCGGGGTTCTCCGGGGTGCTCGTGGCCGTCGAGGGTCCGGCCAATACACAGGCGCATGCGGTGGCCGCCGCCTGGGCCCTGCTCGGGGCCACGCTGTGGGTGAACACGGGTGACAACGAGGGGGGCGCTCATCCCCCAGCTCCTGTGTGACCGTTCGAGTCGCGCTTGCCCCCTGCTTTTGCGCAGCGCTGTGAGGCCTGCTGCGCGCGCAGCTTCACCCCGCACACCCCACACAGCACGGCGGCCCAGGCCGAACGGTCAGCGTCGTACAGCACCAAGCCGCAAATGGCCACCGCAAGACCCAAGCTGGCCAAGAGCGCTGCTGCGCGCAACACCCATGCGGGGTGCAGTCCACCGCTCAGACGAGCGACACACCACAGCCCCCAAGCGCCCAAGGCCAGTGCCAGGGCCGTCGTGCTCAAGCGGTGATCAACAAAGGCCTGGATCACCCCACTGCGCCACACACAGGGCTGCAGCATCGGATGGGCCTCACACTGCGCAGCCATGCCCGGGGCCTGCACCAAAGCATGGCGCGCCACCAGCGAAAGGATCAGCGCCGTGGCCGGCGCCCACCACCACAGGCCCGCCACAGCAAACGCGGCGCGCAGCTTCCCACGAAGCTGGCCGGTCATGGGGAATGTTGCGCCAAACGCGTGGCGCGAGCGCCCGGCCCTTGCGCCGAGAAGGCCTGCAGCAAATGGTCGGTCAGGTCGTGCAAACCACCCAACGCATCTCGACGAGGATGCACACCGGGCTGATAGCCCAGGCGCACGAACCGTTGGAGCAAACGCTCTTGGCGGGACACCAGGTACACCGGCACGTCCCAAGAGGCCCCCTCACCGGTCACGCTGGCCGCGGGCTGGTGGTCCCCCACGAAGATGTAGAACGCTTCCCGGCCCGAGCCCTCGCGCAGATGCGCGCCGAGCCATCGGTAACCGTACTCCACCATGCGCACATAGTCCGGGCGCATCTGCGTCCAATTGGGCCGCTGTGCCAACACCCGCTGCACCTCCTCGGGGTCGTACGGTTGCGGGCTCAAGAGGCGCTGCGCATCCGGCTGAAATGGTGGCACCGGGCTAAAGGGCAAATGGGTGGTGATGGTTGGGAAAAAGGTAAAGCGGGGCTTGGCGCGGGCATCCCGCGGATACAGCCGCTCCAACTGCGCAGCGCTGAACTGGTCGGGGATCTTCCAAAAGCCGATGGGCGGGCCCTGGTAGTCCAAGGCGGGACCGTCCACATACTGGTCGAAGCGGTAGAAGGCGCGCTCGGGCCAGGGCCAGAACACGCCCGGGTAGACACCGAAGGTCTGGTAACCCTGGGACCGAAACAGGGTGATCAAGGTTTCGCGACGCGTGGTCAGGAGCACATCGTGGCGCATCGGGTCCGTGAGGTCGATACCCGACAAGAGGCTCAGGTGCGCCAGGTCTGAACCACCAGCGAAAGTAGGCGACTTCAGAAACGCCGAGACGACACGATAGCCCCCGTCTCGGAGGTCTTGCTCAAATCGTTCGCGTGCGGCTTGCAGGGCCGTGCGCATCTCCGGGTCGTCATAGGTGATGGCCCCGAGCGACTCCAGGGGCATCAGCATGACATCCGCGCCACCCAGGGCCGCCAGGGCGGTGCCCGATGGCGCGGCCATGGCTTCGTCTACCGGGCTGCTCGGCGGCAAGATCACCGCCTGTCGTGCACTGGACCACGCGCCCCACAACACCTGGGCCTGCCGCCAGGCCACGGGCACCACCGGTTTGGAAACATAGGGCCAGGTGGCCTGGACCCCCGCATAGTTGGCTGCCGCCAAGGCCACAGCGGCCAAGGTGATGAGCCAGGCGCCGACATGCGCCTGCGCAGCCGGGGCCACCTGTGTAGCCAAGACCCCTATCCCCCAACGCAGCAGCGCATAGAGGCCGATCAACAGCGATGCCCCGCCCGCCAGCACCGCCAGGGTCAACCACCAGGGCCACTCTTGGGCCGATACCCAGAGGAAGCGGGGAATCTGAGGCAGGTCCCAGTAGGCGTTAATGGGCCGCCCGAACAGGGCGGGCACGGTGACGTCGGCGTAACGCCCCAACACCAAAAGCAGATAGCCCAGGGTGATCACCCGCACAGCCCCTTGGCCCAGGGTGCCCCGCCAGGCCACCACCACCAAGACCAGCACCCACAGCCCGATGAATTCCGGGGCGACGCGAGCGTCCAGAACCACCCAAGGCGTGGGCCACCAAGTGCTGAAACTCAGGCAGGCATTGAGCAGCAGCAAAGCCGCTACGCCCTGGACGGTTCGCATCATCCGGGTACCACGCTCGTGTTTCTGTGCAAGGGTGCTCAAGGGATCATGGTCTGGGGACACAATGGCCCATTGTCTCGGATGGCGCAGCCTCACTGCGCTGGCCTCAGCCAGGACCGACCCGAAGGACCGAATGGCGCACCCCGCTGATGAACGCACCCTGGTGCTGTTCAACCATGACTTCGATCAGATCGCTCACCGCTCGCTCAGGGCGCAGTGGCCGCAAATCAGCGCCGGCTTTGACCTCTTCGCCTTCCCCAGCCAATTGCGCTTGGCCTGGTTTGATATTGAACGCTTTGCCGCCTTGCAAGCCCTGAGGGCGCAAGCACAAGGCTGTCGGGCGGTGGTGTCCCACCATGAACAGTTTGGCGCCTTGACCGCGGCCTTGGTGGCCGAGCGACTGGGATGGCCCGGAACCCCGGTGCGTGCCGTGCTGGCTTGCCAGCACAAACTGTACGCCCGAGAGGTGCTGCAGCAGGTATGCCCGCAGTCCAACGTGCCGGCACAGCGGTGGCCACCCAACCCGGGCGAGGCTCCCTTGGATTACCCACTGTTTGCCAAGCCCATCAAGGCTGCGTTCTCCATCCTGGCGCGCGAAGTGCACGACGAGGCGGCCCTGAGGCAGTTGACGGGCTTTGGTTGGTGGGAATCGATGGTGCTCAACCGGCTGTCCAGGCCATTTGAACGGGTGGTGCGTTCTCGCCTGCCGGAGGCCGGCAGCGCCCTGGGATTGATGCTGGAGCGGCCGGTTCATGCACCGCAGTTCAATCTGGACGGCTATGTCTACAAGGGAGATGTTCGGCCTTTGGGGGTGGTGGATGCCACGATGTACCCCGGCACCCACGCATTCATGCGCTTTGACTACCCCAGCCGGCTGCGGCCTGCGGTGGTGGCGCGTGCAGCCGAGATCGCGCGCCGCTTC
>RGEP01000190.1 GCA_009918225.1 Betaproteobacteria bacterium
ACCACCTTGAGCTTGTCCTTGAACTCGAGCAAGCGTTGGACCTTGGCTCCCATCTTCATCAACTGCGCCAAGGTAGACGCGTCCATGCGCTGCACATCGTCGAACCAGCTGGTCATCAGCTCGATCAGGTCATGCATGCCCTTCATGCGCTTTTGGGCATGCCGATCTTCGGGGGTCGTGGGCTCTTCCAGCAAAGCGTTGCGCAGCATCGTCAGTGTGGGCTCGATCTCGCGGCGGCGGCGCTCCTCGGCCAGCTTGCGAAACACCTCCCAGGCATCGCCGGGGGCTTCGAAATACTCCCGCCGATCGCCGGCTTGGTGGCGCATCTGCACCAACTGCCAAGCCTGCAGTTCCTTCAGACCCATGCTCACATTGCTGCGACTGAACTCCAAGGCGTCGGCGATTTCGTCCGCATTCAAGGGCTGGGGCGCGACATAGATCAGGGCGTAGATCTGGCCGACGGTGCGGTTGATGCCCCATCGGCTGCCCATCTCGCCAAAGTGGGCAACAAAGCTGCGAACCAGAGGGGTGAGCGTCGGGGACATGGGTCGATAGGGGCTTTAAACTTGACCGAACTGTACTTGAATTTCAGTAATTAGTGAAACTTCAAAAACTTTCGTCCCATGCAGAGAGCGGGCTGGGCCCAGTGCTGGTCATGGGCACGGGCGCGGTGGGCGCTTGGGTGGGGGGTTGTTTGGCAGCCGCTGGGGTACCGGTGCACTTCGTCGTGCGCCCGGCCCGGCACACCACCCTGCAGGCCAAGGGTCTGACCCTGACCGACCTTGAGGGGCGGCAGACCCGACTGCCGCCTGAAGCCTTGCAGTTGCACCCACACCCGCCCGATGGACTCAAACCGTCCCTGGCGCTGCTGACCGTCAAAAGCGGCGACACCCAAGGGGCCGCGGCCGCTCTGTCGGCGGCCCTGCCCGCTGGAACCCTGGTGCTGAGCCTGCAAAACGGCGTGGACAACACCCGGGTGGCCCAGGCCGCCGCGCCTGGGCTGGTCGTGCTCCCGGGGATGGTGCCCTACAACATCGCCGAGCTCTCCCCTGGACACCTGCACCGCGGCACCTCAGGCCAACTGGTGGCCCAAACCCACCCCGACGTCATTCCGTGGCTGCCCGTGTTCGCACAAGCCTTGCTTCCGCTGAAGCTCGTGCCCGACATGGCGCCGGTTCAATGGGGCAAGCTGCTGGTCAACCTCAACAACCCCATCAATGCCCTGAGCGGGCTGCCCCTGCGCGAGCAGTTGCTCGACGCAGACCTTCGGCGCTGTTTTGCGGCCCTGATCCACGAAGCCCTGCAGGTGCTCAAGGCAGCACAGAGGACCGCAGCGCCGGTGACCGGGCTCAAGCCCGATCGGCTGGTCAGGGCCTTGCGCCTGCCCACGCCGGTGTTTCGCCTGCTGGCCCAACGCATGCTGCGCATCGACCATCAGGCCCGCAGCAGCATGGCCGATGACCTGCGTCGCGGACGGGTCACCGAGATCGATGCGCTGTGTGGGGCGGTGGTGGCGCTGGCCCATCAACATGGCCTGCGTGCGCCCATGAATGAACGTGTGCGGGAATTGGTGCGCGGTTGGCCTCACGCACCGCACCCCTGGACAGGACGCGAGCTCTGGCAGGCGATGGCGTCGAGCCTACAGCCGCTGCGCCCACCCACCTCCAAACCCACCCCCTGAAAAGCCGAAGGCCGCTTCACAGCGGCCTTCTTGGGAGCTGGCGGCCTGTGGCACGTCAGCAGGTTTTGGTTGCGGGAGCAAGATTTGAACTTGCGACCTTTGGGTTATGAGCCCAACGAGCTACCAGGCTGCTCCATCCCGCGTCAGAACCTCAAAGTATAGCCCATCTAGAAGGAAAGCTTCATCACGGCGCCTTGACGGTGCTCTTGCTCACCACAACGGGCGCTGCTTTGTCAGCCTTGCCCACTTTCTGCGCCGGCGCTGTCATCTTTGTCGCAGGCTTGGCCGACTCGCTCTTGGCAGCAGCAGGTGTGGTCGCAGGTGTGGTCGCAGGTGTGGTCGCAGGTTTGGCTGCAGGTTTGGCTGCGGGCGTGGCTGCAGGTGTGGTCGCAGGAGCCTGCACAGCAGCCGTCTTCGCCCCTTCGGTTTTCGAAGCAGGCGCTGCAGCAGGCGCCGGCGATTGCGCCAAAGCCAAGCCCGAGAGCGCAGAGAACACGGCAACAGCGATGGTGGACTTGATGTTCATGAGGTCTTCTCCTGGAAGTCAATTGAGTGTCGTGGTGGGCTCCGACGCTCTTGAGCAGGGCCGGTTGGGCCTTGCACCTTCAACGGCCACGATGGCCGCGCTGTTGACGCTTGGTCAAATCTATATTTTTTCCTCGGCCGTCAACCGTTGCGGCTGGCCTCCGTTACGCGCGCCCGTAACGCGCGCCCGCGTATGGAACCCAACACGCGTGCGCACAAGGCCAAGCCATCGGCAGTACGATCAACGCTCATCTGTTGCGAGTGACCCCCTCATCACCATGTCCGGCCACCCTGATCTTCGCGAAGCCCTGAATGTGTTGGGGCAGGAACTGCAGGCCTGTTCCTACGACCCCCTCACCGGCTACTTCCGCGATGGCTGCTGCAACACCGACGAGCAGGACCGTGGCCTGCATGTGGTGTGTGCGGTGATGACGAACGAGTTCTTGGAGTACAGCCGGGCGCAGGGCAATGACCTCATCACCCCGCGCCCGCAATGGCGCTTCAAAGGGCTTCAAGCAGGCAACCGATGGTGCCTATGTGCCTTGCGCTGGAAGGAAGCCTTGGGGGCGGGCGTGGCCCCCAAGGTGGTGCTGCAATCGACCCACATCAAGGCCTTGGAAGTGGTGGACCTTCAAGACCTGATGGCGCACGCGCACACCAGTACCAGGACCTGACGGCCCTGGCGGTTGGGCCTGCACCCGTCGTGTTCAGCGCAGGCTGAGCACCTCGTCTATTGAACGGCGTACCTTGCGCGGCCAGTTGCCGGCTGCGGGGCGGCCCACGGCAATCAACATCACCGGCACTTCGTTTGCTGCCAAACCGCATTCGGCGGCCACAGCCACCGGGTCAAAGCCGATCATGGCGCCCGATACATAGCCCTTGCCCGTGGCGGCCAGCATCAGCGTCATGCTGGCCAGCGAAGCGGAGCGAATCGCTTCGTCGCGCTGGAATTGGTCCTTGCCTTCGTACAAGCCGTTGGCCATGCCGATCCATCCGTCGTAGGCCGCTTGGTTGATGGCGCCGGCATCCAGCATGGGCTTGATCAAACGCGGCAGGTGCTTGTGCCCACCCACTTCACCCACCACCACAAAGGTCACAGCCGCGTCACCGACCTTGGGCTGGTTGAAGGCCGCCGCCTTCAGGCGCTGCTTGGCTTCAGGGCTGGTCACGGCAATGAAGCGCCAGTTCTGCATGTTGAAGGAACTCGGGCTCTCGGTGGCCAGCGACACCAACTCCGTGATTTCCTCGCGGCTCATCACATGGGTCGGGTCGAAGTTGTTGGCGGAGGTGCGCTGGCGAATGGCGTCGATCACGGTGCTCATGGCAAAGGTTCCAGTCAGTGGAAATAAGAGGTGCAGGATAGGGCGGCCGTCCCGCCCTGCGCTTGAACGGCGGTGACGCTTGCTCTCAAGCTTTTTGAAGGGCGGCCGTGGCCAGGCCAGAAAAAAGCCGGCGCGAGGCCGGCTTTGGGGGTTTGGGCTTGAACACCGCCGCACAGAGCGGGGCATTCAAAGCGCCGATCACTCGGCCTTTGCGGCGTCGTCAGCGGCCACCGGCTCGGGGCGGTCCACCAATTCCACGAAAGCCATCGGGGCGTTGTCACCCACGCGGAAACCCATCTTCAGGATGCGGGTGTAACCGCCCGGACGGGTGGCGTAACGCGGGCCGAGCTCGTTGAACAGCTTGGTGACGATCTCGCGGTCGCGCAAGCGGGCAAAGGCCAGACGGCGGTTGGCCACCGTGGGCGTACGGCCCAAGGTGATCAGCGGCTCGACCACGCGGCGCAATTCCTTGGCCTTGGGGACCGTGGTCTTGATGGCTTCGTGGCGAAGCAGCGAAACGCACATATTGCGCAGCATCGCCAAGCGATGCTCGCTGGTGCGGTTGAGTTTGCGGAGTCCGTGT
>RGEP01000020.1 GCA_009918225.1 Betaproteobacteria bacterium
GAGGGCGTCCTCAACCTCGCGCCCTACAGCTTCTTCAACGGCTTCAACTATGTGCCGCCCATCGTGGGCTTCTCCAGCATTGGCGCCAAGGACAGCCTGCGCAACATTGAGGCCACTGGCGAGTTCGCTTGGAGCCTGGTGACCCGTGAACTGGCTTCGGCCATGAACGAGACCTGCATTGATGCACCGCCCGAGATCGATGAGTTCCAGCTCGCCGGCTTGACGCCTGCTGCTTCACGGTTGATTGCGGCGCCCCGGGTGGCGCAAAGCCCCGTGTCTTTCGAGTGTCGGCTGACACAGATTCACCGCCTGCAGCGCGCCGACGGCACACCGGTGGACACCTGGATGGTGTTTGGCGAGGTGGTTGGGGTCCACATCGATGAGACCCTGATCGTAGACGGTGTGTACCGCACCACCCTGGGGCAGCCTGTGCTGCGAGGCGGTGGGGCCGGCGACTACTTCACCCTGCGTGAAGAGGACCGCTTCGAAATGCGCCGGCCCCAATGGGCCAAGCGTTTGGCCGACGACGCGGCCAAGTCATCCAGCTGAGACGGCAGGGGGCGCCTGAGCACGGCGGCCTGTGGGCGGCCCAGGGGCTGCAAAGCTACTGCGCTGCGGGCTTAGCGGTAAAGCGCCACGGCTGAGCCCAGGGTTTCACGCAGGCGCTTGACCAGGCTTGGAGGCGACAGCACCGTCACCTCGGCGCCGTGGCGCAGCACATCCATCACCACCTCGGTTTCCTGCACATAGGGCAGCTTCAACTCGTAGCGGCCATCGTCGTGCCACCGGCCTTGCTGCTGCGGGTGCCACTGCTCGCGTGAAATCCACTGCGCGGCCTGAGGTTCGAACACCAAGACCGCCCATTGAGGCTTGGCCCCGGCGTAGATGCCATAGCCAGCATCCATCTCCACCTGCACGGTCTTGAGCGACACGTCCTTGGCCTTGTCTTCGCTGATCTGTGCCTCTTCAATTGCATCCAGGGCGAAGCGGCGCAAACCCTGCGCCTTGTGGCACCAGGCGTCCAGATACCAGGTGGCCCGGTAGTGAACCAGGCGCTGGGGCGACACCACACGGGCTCCAGACTCGCCGCGGCTGCGTGTGTGGTAGGTCATCTGAATCCGGCGGCGTTTGATCAGGGCTTCGGTGACACGCTCGAACCATTGGCTGGAAACCGGGCGTTTGGCGGGCGTGAGAATCTTCACCCGCTTGATCACATCGGCAGCGGTCAGGCCCTCGGTACCCAGCAAGCCGTGGATGCGCTCCAGGAGCGGCTGCAAGTGCCGGCTGAGCACCCCGTCGGTGTCGATGTCGGACAAGAGCTGATGCGCCGTGAGCAGCGCATACAACTCGCGCTCGTTGAACCACAGGCCCGGCAGTTCATGCTTGTCTCCTCGGCCGTCCTGGCCTTCCTTGCGCAGGGTGTAGCCGCCCAGGAAGCGATCGAATTCGATGGGGGCCCCCATGCGGTCGCGCAGATAGGCCAGGTCGCGCTTGAGGGTCGCGCGCGACACCTCCAACGCTTCCATCATGTCCTCAAAGCTGACATGCCCGCGCGACTTGATGAGGCTTTCAATCCGGTAGAGACGGTCGGTGTTGCCCATGATGCCCCAGTCACGGCGCGCCCGGCTCGCCCCTTGCTAGCCGCCGACCCACCGCCTGAAAAATGTACCACCACCGCTGCGTGGGTGGCTCACTCCATGAGCCTCAAGCGGCAGAAGATGAACCATCTCTTCTGCTTCAGGAACCCAGCGATGCAGCCCACGCTCGACCTGTTCACCCAAGCCGCCGTACCGGTGCCCACCCTGCGCAACAGCCGAAGGGTCAACTCTTCTGTCCGGGCCTCAGGCGCCGACAAACAACGCGCAGCAGCGGCCCTGCAGGCCGTGCTCAGCGACATCTTTTTGAATGAGGAACCTGCACGCGCCCTGTTGGCGGTAGCCCCTTTGGTTCCGGCAGCCCACCAGGGCGCTTGGCACCTCTTGGCCCACACCTTGTTGGCGCGCCGATTGGAGCTGGGGTCGCCTTCACAGCTTCAGCGCGCAGCCGGTGCCCACACCCTGGCTTGGGCATGGGCCCGCCAGTGGGAACAGGGCGCCGTGCCCAAGCGCTGGCAGCGGCTGCTGACGGCTCTGAGCACTCGCCAGTGCAGCCAGTTGGCTCAACGGGCGGCCGACTGCTTGCGCCGCCTGGGCGCGGTGCACTAAGCCGGAGCTACCAGCGCCGGCCGTGCCAGCCGCGGTGGGGGCGTCCCCACGCTGCCCCCACACCCACCACCACCGGTGCGCGCCAGTACGGACCGTAGTAGCCATAGGGTCCATAGCTGTATGCGTAAGGCGGCGCTGCCAGCACCACGGTGTGGGCGACCACCGCTTGGGCGGTGGGCACCGGCTCACCCGGCACACCCGGCATCACCGCAACAGGGCTCAGCTGCACCTGCAGGCTGGCGCCAGGGTGATAGGGCAGCACCGTGCTGTACTGCTGCCCTGCCAGCTCGTACACGACCTGAAAGCTCAAAGCGGGTGCGGGCGCGCTGTGGGTGACGCAGTTCCGAACCATCTGCGTGCGGCCACCCTGCTCGGCCTTGTCACCCAGGATCGCACCACCCACCAGGCCTGCGGCGGTGGCCAATGCATTGCCCGAACCGCCTCCGACCTGGCTGCCCACGGCTGCCCCCACCAAGGCTCCGGCGACCGCACCGGCACCGCTGGTGGGTGCCGGTACCTCGGCGGGCTCGGCGCACACCACTCGGGTGGCTGGGGCCGCTTGGGCAACGCTCGTCACGGACAACACGCGCGCCGTCATGATCGCAGGGGCCGCAGCCGGCAGCGGTGGTGCCACAGCCACTGCGCCGGGCATCACGGCAGGGGCCATGGCAGCGGGCGCTGCAGGGCTGCCAAGAGGAGCCGCCGCAGCGGCGGGTACCGCCACCGGAGGCACCCCCACCACCGGCGCCTGCAAAACCGGGGCGACAGCACCCGGGCTTTCAGGGGCTGGCGCTGATTGGGCCCAGGCCGTCGTGGCAAGGGTGCACCCCAGGGCCAACACGGCCAAGGGCCCACGGACCCATTTGGGCTTGCGTTGGGCTGGTGCTTGAGGTTTCATGTGCAGGCTCCGGTGCAAATTCGCTCGGGCACAAGCGCGACCAGACTGGGCGCCCAGCGTGCCTCTCCATGCAGGTGAGTTTACGCCCGCCCCTCTTGAGGGGGCCGCCCGATACAGTTCTTTACACAGGCCCCTGCAAGGCACCTGCAGGGGCCCACAAGGCGCCCGCGCAGGCCCTCAGGCCGCTTGCGAGCCGCGGTGCGCCCAGGCCGTGGTTCGCTTCTCCACCATCGAAAACAACTCGTACATGGCCATGGCCATGGCACCGATGACCACCAGACCAGCGAAGGCCAAAGGCAAGCGCTGCTGAGAGCCGGCGGTCTGCATGAGATAGCCGATACCTGAATCGCCCGCCGTCATCTCCGCCAAGACCGTACCCACAAAGGCCAGGGTGATGGCCACCTTGAGCGAACCGTAAAAGTACGGCATTGAACGCGGCAGGCCTACCTTCACCAGGACATCCCAACGCTTGGCGCCCAGCACCCGCAGCACGTCCTCAAGTTCCGGCTCCAAGGTGGCCAGGCCGGTGGCGATGTTCACCGTGATGGGAAAAAAGGAGATCAAGAAGGCTGTCAGGATGCCCGGCCCCAGGCCAATGCCAAACCAGACCACCAGGATCGGCACGATAGCCGCCTTGGGCACGGCATTGAAGGCCACCATCAACGGGTACAAAGCGGTGTAGGCCAGGCGAGAGGACCCGATCAGGAAGCCCAGCAAGACGCCCACCACGATAGACAAACCAAAGCCCAGCATCGTGACCCAAAACGTCTTCCAAGCCGCCTGAAGCAAGGGCCCCTTGAACTCCATGAATTCCCCGGCTATCTGCCAGGGACCGGGGAAGATGTAGTCCGGAATCGACAGAGCGCTGACAAAGGCCTGCCACAAGAGCAAGATGCCAGCCAGCACGATCAGGGGGGACCAACGTTCGAGGTGCTTGTGTTTCATGAAGTGGCTCACTGCGGCAACGCCCCACCCTGCCCCACGGGCTGCCGGATGGCACCGATGTGCCCCCGAAGCTCGTGAACGATGTCGGTGAACTCAGGCGTGTAGGTGACCTCCAGGTCGCGCGGCCGTGGCAACTCAATGTCCTTGCGCACCACGAAAATGACATTGAACTTCTGCGCGGCGTGCAAATCTCGTAGGGCACACCACAGCTCTTCACGCGTGAAAGCATCCAGAGCCCCGAAGGGCTCGTCCAGCAGCAGCATCTGCGGCTCGTGCACGAGGGCGCGGCAAATGCTGGCACGCTGCTGCATACCGCCCGACAGCTGCCAAGGAAACTTATCCTCGTACCCCCCAAGACCCACACTCTGGAGCAAGGCGCGCGCCTTGTCCTCGAACTCCCGGCGCCGCGCCTTGAACTGTGAACGGTAAGGCTCCACGATTTCCAAGGGCAGGAGGACGTTGTCCAGGGTCGTTCGCCAAGGCAACAGGCTCGGGGCCTGAAACGCCATGCCGCTGATCTTCAAGGGCCCCGTTACCGCTTGCCCGGCGATGCGGATATGGCCGCGGCTGGGCATTTTCAGACCCGTGGTGAGCTTCATGAAGGTGGACTTGCCACAACCCGATGGCCCAACGATGGCGATGAACTCGCCCTGCTGCACCTGCAAGGAGATGTCTTCAACCGCGAACTGGTTGCGGGCCAGCAAGTCCTCGTTGTAGGCCAGCCAGACGTTCTGGAAATCGACGAAGGGTGCAGAGGGTTCGGACATGAGCGGCTTACTTCTTGACCGGGGGCAGGATGTTGAGCTCAGCCTTCGAGGGAAGGAAAGCATCGGTCCACACGGTGTCGGGGTTGATGCGGGTCTTGGTGGCATAGGCATCGGAGACCTGCGAGGCCATCAGCGCCAAGCGACCCGGAACCACCGCCCCAAACCCTTCCGCGCGCGCATCCGGACTTGCAACCACCGAATCAATGGCCATACGCAGCCGGCGCTTTTCAAGGTCAACGTTGATGATGCCGTCACGCGCCTTCACAAACTCGATGGCCGCATCGGGGTTGGCCATCACCTCCTTGGCGCCCTTTGTGAATGCCGAAAGGAAAGCCTTTATCGCAGCCGGGTTGTCCTTGATCATCTTGGGACTGGCGATGATCACATTGCCGTAGAGCTTCACACCGTTTTCAGCGTAAGGCATCACCACGATATCGCTGGTCTTGACGCCGCGGGCTTCCAGGTTGAGCAAGGAGGTGAAGGAAAAGCCCGTGATGGCATCCACCTCTCCGCGGGCCAGCATGGTCTCGCGCAAGGGCGGGTCCATGCTCACCCAGGTCACATTGCCCAAGTTGTTGGCCTTGGTGAAGATGGGAAAGGCCTTGCGTCCGGCATCGAAGACCGGGGCACCAAGCTTCTTGCCGGTGAGGTCGGCCGGCTTGGCAATGCCGGTTTTCTTCAGCGTCAAGACCGCTGCGGGGGTGTTGTTGTAGACCATCATCACCGCAACCGGCTTGTTGGGCGCGTCAGGGTTGTTGGCGTGGAACTCCATCAGCGCCGCCAAATCAGCGAAGCCCATGTCATAGGCCCCCGAAGCCACCCGCTGCACCGTGCCACCCGATCCGTTGCCGGCATCGATCGTGACGTCCAGGCCCGCGGCCTTGTAGTGCCCCTTGGCCGAAGCACCCAAAAACAAGGCAGCCGGCCCTTCGAAGCGCCAATCGAGTTGAAACTTGATGGGGGTTTGGGCCTGCGCCAACTGCGGGCTCAAGCCGGCTGCCAGGCCTGCAAGGGCCAAGACGGTGGATGACAAGGTGCCCAGCAAGCGGCGGCGGGCAGGAAGGCGTGAATTCATGGGGAGCTCCGTTGGGGATGAAAGGGAACAGCGGGTTCGAAGTTACAGCAAGCAAGAGCCATGCGAAGCGCGCAGCACCGCCTTGGTGCAGGCGCAGCCAGGCGGAAGGGACAGCATGAGCCGGGATCCATCAGACGTGCTCCTTCAGCGCTTCAGCCAAATCCGGCGCCCTGGGGTCCAGCCGCAGGTTGCGCTCCACCTGTTCAATGTGCGACTCGGCAAGCTGCACCGCCACCTCCATCTGGCGTTTGTCGAGCGCATCGACGATGGCGGTGTGCTCGGCCGATGACTCGGCGGCCGACTGCGAGGATTGGTACATCAAGGAGATCAAGCTGGAGCGTGACAGGAGGTCTGCCTGCAACTCTTCAAGGACCTGGTTGCCCGTCATCCGGGCCAACAGACTGTGGAAGTGGGCCAACAAGCGGGTGCGCTCAGCCACCTGGTTCAAGGCGATGGCTTCGCGCTCGGCCTTGAGGTGCGCCCGCAGCTCCGCGATTTGGGTCTTGGTGATGCGGGCCACCAAAAGCCGCATCATGGCGCCCTCGAGCAGCTGGCGCAGTTCAAAGACCTGATGGGCCTCTTCCACGCTGGGCGTGGCCACGAATGCACCGCGAGCGGGCTCCAAGGTCACCAACCGGTCTCGGCTGAGTTGGTTGAGGGCTTGCCGAACCACGGTGCGAGACACCGCAAAGATATCGGCCAAGCGCTGCTCAGCCAACTTGGTGCCGGGCATCAAGCGCCGCTCCACGATGGCCGCCGTGATGGAGTCGACGATGCGCTGTGTGGTGGTCGTGGGAGAGCCGCGCGGCATGGATACGGTTTGATCCAGAAGTGTGATCCAAACTGTATACAGATGCGAATACCCCCCGCCCTAGGGTATCCCCTTGTATGGCCCTGGCCTTCCGCAGGCGCGTCGGCGGCTGTCCTAGGCCAGCGCCGCGCGGGCGAAGTGCTCGTCCAAGCGCTGCAGCCAAGCATGCTTCAAGTCCGAAGGGGCAAAGCTGGACACCAGGCTGTTGTGCAGCAACTGCCAGGCGTGCCTCGCACCCAGGCCGGGGTGGGCCTGCAGCAGCGCGCTGTAGTTTTCGTTCAAGTAGCCGCCAAAGTAGGCCGGGTCGTCGCTGTTGACCGTCACCATCAGGCCGGCGTCCAGCAGCTGCGGCAAGTTGTGTGATCCCATGTCGGGGAACACACACAGCTTGATGTTGGACAGGGGACAGACCGTTAGCGGAGTACCGTCCCGCGCCAGGCGCCGAACCAGCTCGGGGTCTTCCGTGCAGCGCACCCCGTGGTCTATGCGCTCGACTTTCAACAGGTCCAGCGCGGTGCGGATGTAGGCAGCGGGCCCCTCTTCACCCGCATGGGCCACCCGATGCAGGCCCAGATCGCCGGCGCGCGCGAAGACACGCGCAAACTTCTCAGGCGGGTGCCCCTTCTCTGAAGAGTCCAGCCCAACCCCCACGAAATGCTCCCGAAAGGGCAAGGCATCTTGAAGGGTTTGAAGCGCGGCCTCTTCGCTCAGGTGGCGCAAAAAGCAAAGGATGAGTTCAGCACGCAAACCCCACTCACGCTGTGCGCGGTCGCAGGCGCTCTTGAGCCCCTGGATCACCACGGCCATGGGGATGCCGCGCTCGGTATGGGTTTGGGGGTCGAAGAACAGCTCTGCACAGACCACACCTTCGGCGGCTGCGCGGCTCAAATACGCCCAGGCCATGTCATGGAAGTCCTGCTCGGTCTGCAAAACACTGGCCCCGGCGTAGTACACGTCGAGAAAACTCTGCAAGTCTGTGAAGGCATAGGCAGCGCGCAGCGCTTGCACACTGGGATAAGACAAGGCCACGCCATTGCGCGCAGCCATCTCAAAAATCAGCTCAGGCTCCAGTGAGCCTTCGATGTGGATGTGCAACTCGGCCTTGGGTGCCTTGTGCACCACCTCAAGCAATTGCGAAGATGCAATGCGTTGGAAGTCGATGGGCAGGCTGGGGGTGGCGTGGCTGTTCATGGGCGTGGTCAATCGTGACAAAGGCGTGGGTGCAGGCATCGAAGGCGTGCGCAGGCAGGCGGAGCCGCCGTTTTCAGGAAACCCCAAAACCAATGCCGCAGGCCTTGAGGTAGCGCCGGTAGGCAGCGCTCAGCCGATCGGCGGCAGACATGGCCTCACCGCCCGAAAGCGGCAAGGTTTTGGGTTCTTGTGACTCGAGTATGGGTTGGTCCTGCGCGAAGATGGCGAGCTGAAAGTCACGCAGCACGTCATCGGCTGTCTCGGTGTCCGTGGTGTACTGGGCAAACCAAAGACGACAACTGCCGGGGCTCTGCGGACAGGCCCAGATGACATAGCTGTCCTGCGCCATGGCGGGGTCTTCGCCTTGCTTGGTCAGCAGGGCCGAGTAAGGGCTGAGCACCTCGTAACGGTAGTCGACCCAAGCGCCGTCTTGTGTGTGGCCCACCTCGTAGCCCGGAACCTCGGGGTGCTCCGCGTCACCCAACCAGCCTTCATGCACAAACGCGAAGTGGGCGGTGTCGAGAAAGTTTTCGACTGCGCGCGGAGCGCTGGTGGCGACATCGAACGGACCGTAGATCAGCCGACGAGCCGGCAAGGCTGCAAGGTCCGGAACGGGGTGGGCGGGCTCAGCCAAAGCCGCCCAGATGAGTCCGTGCGCCTCCATCAGGTGGTGGCGGCATGCGCTGCTGGAGACTGGCGGCGTAAAGCCCGGCTGCGCGGGGATGGCCACACACTGTCCGTTGCTGCCAAATCGCCAGCCGTGGTATGGGCACTGCAGCGCATCGCCGCGCACCTGCCCCATAGAAAGCCGGGCCCCTCGGTGCGGACAGCGATCGGTGAGCAAAGACCGCTGGCCGCTGCTGGCTTGCCACAGCACCAGACGCTCACCCAAGAGCTGCAGCGCCTGCGGCTGCTCCATCGGGTCGTTTACCAGGGCTACCGGCCACCACCAGCTGTGCTCGATCACGATCAAGGTCCTCAGAGCCTGCGCCTGTTGGGCCGCGGGCCTCAGATGGGAGAGCGGCGCCCAGATGAGCGGGCATGCAGGGGATCAAAGAAGAACGCCGCCCGGCGCGGAACGCGGAGCGGCGTTGGCAAATTGGCATCGGCGGCGGCCGCGATGGCCACCACCCCCGCACAGTGCATCACTTGCCCGATGGCACCTTGCCTTCGACGCCCTTGACGTAGAAGTCGATCTTGTCCTTCCACTCCTGGTCAGCCTTGGCATCTTTGCCCAGTCGCTCCTTGCCGGCGTTGTCCACAATGGGGCCGGTGAAGACTTCAAACGACCCGTCCTTCAGGCCCGCCTTGATGCCCTCGACCTTCTTCTTGGCTGCCTCGGGCACCACATCGTTGATCTTGATCAGGTCGTTCAGGCCTTCCTTGACGCCCCAAACGGTGCGCTCGGTCTTCCAGGTTCCAGCCTTGAGTTCTTCGATGGCCTTGATGTAGTACGGACCCCAGTTGGCCACGGCAGAAGCCAGGTGAGCCTTGGGCCCGAAGCTGCTCATGTCGCTGTCCCAGCCGAAGGCGTATTTGCCGTTCTTCTCAGCGGTCTGCAACACGGCGGTCGAGTCGGTGTTCTGCAGCAGCACGTCGGCGCCTTGGTTGATCAGGCTTTGGGCGGCTTCGCTCTCCTTCGGGGGATCGAACCAGGTGTTGACCCAGACCACCTTGGTCTTGATCTTGGGATTGACGCTTTGTGCACCCAGCGTGAACGCATTGATGTTGCGCAGCACCTCAGGAATGGGGAAGGAGCCCACAAAACCCAAGGTGTTGGACTTGGTCATGGTGCCCGCAATCACGCCGGCCATATACGTGTCGTGATAGAAGCTGGCGTCGTAGATGCGCATATTGGGCGCGGTCTTGTAGCCGGTGGCGTGCTCGAACTTCACATCGGGGAACTCGCCGGCGACCTTGAGCATGGCGTCCATGTAGCCGAAGCTGGTGGCGAAGATGATCTTGTTGCCTTGCTGGGCCAGGTCGCGGATCACGCGCTCGGCGTCAGCGCCCGCATCTCCCACCGGGCCCACATAGATCCAGGCCGCCTTGATGGGTTCGGGCTTGGCTGCGGCGGCCGGTGCTGCCGCAGGCTTGGCCTCTTCCTTCTTGCCGCAGGCCGTCAAGGCCAGCGTGGCCGATACCAAGGAAAGCGCGGCCACTTGCATCAGGGTCCGCTTGGATCGCAGGGTCATGGGGGGTCTCCGGTGAGAGGGTGGTACAGGGAGTGGACGGAAAAGGGGACAGCAGTCCGTGATTATGAAACCAGAATTCAGTGCCCGGGGTGGAAGGCCCGGCCGAGCGAAGCCGGCATGTTCACCCTCAGCCAGGTGACGTTGCGGGAAATCAACACCAGCACCAAGATGGTGCTGAGATACGGAAGCATGGCCAGCAGCTGGCTGGCGATCTGCACGCCCTGGCCCTGCAGGTGAAACTGCAGCATGGTGACCCCGCCAAACAAGTAGGCCCCCAAGAGCACCCGCACCGGGCGCCAGGTGGCGAAGGTGGTCAGGGCCAGGGCAATCCAACCCCGACCGGCCACCAGGCCCTCGACCCACATTGGCGCGTAGACCACCGACAAAAAGGCGCCAGCCAGACCGCACAAGGCGCCACCGGCCACCACGGCAGCCAAGCGAATCAGGCGCACGGGGTAGCCCAGGGCGTGCGCAGACTCAGGCGACTCGCCGATGGCACGCAGCACCAGGCCAGCGCGCGTGCGATAGAGAAACCAGACGATGGCTGCTGTCAGCAACATGGCCACATAGGCCATGGGGTGCTGTTGAAACAAGACGGGGCCCACGAAGGGCAGCTCCGACAACACGGGCACTTCGAACAGCGTGCGGTCTTCCAGCTTCTTGCCCACCAAGCCCACGCCCACGAAGGCAGACAAACCCGCACCGAACAGCGAAAGGGCCAGCCCGGTGGCGTACTGATTGGTGTTCAGGCCGATGACCATGGCGCCAAACACCGCAGCAGCCAGGGCGCCTGCGCCTGCACCGGCCGCAAAGGCCGCCACATCGCTGCCGGTGTGAAAGGCGACCGCAAAACCGGTGACTGCGGCCATCAGCATCAGTCCCTCGGCGCCGAGGTTGAGCACCCCCGCACGTTCATTGAGCAGCAGGCCCAGGCCGGCCAAGGCCACGGGGGTGCCCGATGCGATGGCAGCGCCCAACAGCAAGGCCCATTCGTTCATGGGGCGCTCCTCGAATTCAGGCCCTGCGCAACGGCGGATGGGCGCGGCCGCGTCTTCCAGCGCAAACGGTGCGTCACCAAGGTGTCGCAAGCCAGAAGCAAGAAGAGCAGCAGGCCTTGAAAGACGCCCGTGAGGGCATTGGGCAGCCCCATGCGCGATTGCGCCAATTCACCGCCAATGAGCACCATGGACAACAGCAGCCCCCCCACCAAGATCCCTGCAGGATGCAAGCGGCCGATGAAGGCCACGATGATGGCGGTGAAGCCGTAGCCCGTCGAGACATACGGGGTAAGCCGCTGCAAAGGGCCAGCGGCTTCCATAGCGCCAGCCAACCCCGCCATGCCACCCGAGATCAAGAGCGCAGCCCACAAGGCACGGCGCTCAGAAAACCCTGCATAACGGGCCGCCGCAGGCGCCAGGCCACCGACCTGCAGCTGATACCCGGGCCACGACCGAAACAAGAACACCGCAAAGCCCAGCACCGCCACAAGGGCCAGCACTGAGCCCAGGTGCAACCGGGTTCCCGCCCACAGGGCTGGCAACAGCATCGACACATCGAAGCTGGGCGTCTGGGGAAAGTTGAAGCCCTTGGGATCCTTCCACGGACCGAAGACCAGGTAGTTAAGCAGCTGTTGGGCCACGTAGACCAACATCAGACTGACCAGGATCTCATTCGCATTGAACCGGTCCTTCAACCAGGCGGTTACACCGGCCCAGGCCAAGCCGCCCAGGGCGCCGGCCAGCAAGACCAGTGGCGCATACACGCCCCGGGTACCCGCCTGGGCCCCGGAGGCCATACCCGGCAGGTCCAAATCCGCCATCCACAAAGCCATGCCACTGGCACAGATGGCGCCCAACAGGAACTGACCTTCCGCACCGATGTTCCACACGTGGCTGCGGTAACAGACCGCCAGGCCCAATGCACACAACACCAAGGGCGTGGCCTTGAGCAACACCTCACCCACCAAGCGGACGTTCGCCAGCGGCTCAACGAAAAACATCGACAGGCCGCGCAGGGGGTCCTTGCCCAACGCGGCGAACAAGGCGCCAGCCAGGATGGTGGTCAGGAGCAAGGCCAAAAATGGCGATGCCCAGGTCATCAGAGCGGACGGTTGCAAGCGGCGCTCGAGCTGCAAACTCATGTGCGCTCCCACAGGCCCGACATCCATTGGCCGATGCGCTCAGTGGTGGCCTGGTCGCGGCCCATCGGCGGCGAGAGCTGTCCCTTGCTCATCACCACGAGCCGATCGGCCAACTCAAAGAGCTCATCGAGCTCCTCTGAGACCAACAACACCGCAGCCCCGGCATCGCGCAAGGCCAACAAGGCCGCGCGAATCTGCGCCGTCGCCCCCACATCCACTCCCCAAGTGGGCTGGGCCACGATCAGCACTTCGGGCTGTGCATCCAGTTCTCGACCCACAATGAACTTCTGTAGATTGCCGCCAGACAAGGATTGCGCCAGGGACTGTGGGCCACCGGAGCGGACGTCATATCGGTCGATCAGGTGCGCGGCCAGTGCGCGCATGCGGCTTCGGTTGATCCACCAGCCCCGCTCGATGGGTTCCTTGCGCGTCAAGAGGGTGTTGTGTGCCAGGCTCATGGCCGGCACCGCACCTCGGCCCAAGCGCTCCTCGGGCACAAAGTGCAGGCCCAGCGTGCGCCGCTGTGCAGAGGACCAACGGCTCACGTCCTGCGAACGCAGCTCAATCGAGCCGGGTGGCGCGCGGCGGTCCTCTCCCGACAGGCAGGCCAAGAGCTCGCGCTGCCCATTGCCCGACACGCCAGCCACGCCCAGTATCTCGCCCGTTCGCAGTTCGAAGTGGATCCCCTGGAGGTCGGTGCCGAAGGGATCGTCCCGTGGCACGCTCAGGCCTCGAACCGTAAGGGCAGCCGTGCCCGCTTTCTGCGGCCGGTGCTGCAGTTGCGGAGGATCGCTGCCGATCATCAGGCGCGACAAGGATGCCTCGCTTTCGGCGCGAGGGTCGCAGCTTCCGGTCACACGGCCTCCACGCAACACGGTGCAAGCACTGCACAGCGCTCGGATCTCGTGCAGCTTGTGGCTGATGTAGACGATGCTGCAGCCCTGCTGAGCCAAACGGCGCAGCACTTCAAACAAGCGGTCCACCGCCGACGGTGTGAGCACCGAGGTCGGCTCGTCCAGGATGAGCAGTTGAGGCTCACCCAGGAGAGCCCGGATGATTTCCACCCGCTGGCGCTCGCCCACGCTGAGCGTGTGCACCGGCCGCTGCGGATCCACTTCCAAGCCGTAGGCCTGTGCCTTGTCTTCGATGCGCCGGGCCACCTCGGCCAGACTGAGCTCGCGCCCCAGGCCCAGCCACACGTTCTCGGCCACGCTGAGGGTGTCGAACAAGCTGAAGTGCTGGAACACCATGCTGATGCCCAAGGCCCGGGCTTGCTGAGGGCCGCGAATGTCCACCGGCTGGCCATTGAAGCGCACCTCACCGGCATCGGGCTGCACCGCGCCGTAGATGATCTTCATCAGGGTGCTCTTGCCTGCGCCGTTTTCGCCAAGCAGCGCGTGAATCTCACCGGGCTGCACGGTCAAGTCGACGGCATCGTTGGCCACCACGGCCGGATAGCGCTTGGTGATGCCGCGCAATGACAGGCGTGGCGCAAGCGGGATCGAGGGTGTGGCAGGTGCCATGGCCGTGATGGTAGGTCAGCCGATGCTGGACACGGCCTGACCGGCCACCACCACCGAGCGCAACAGACGCTCGTCTCCCAACATCAACCAGGCGAAAACCCGCTCGTGCAGGCTTCGAGCCAAGGACAGCCGGTGACCGACAGCTTCGTCCTGAGACCAGTCCCACACCGTGATGTCGGCACTGCAGCCCGGCTCCAATCGTCCGATCTCGTGGTCCAGGCACAGGGCCTGCGCCGCCCCCAGGGTGACCGAGTGCAGGGCGTTCCAGGCCGTCAAGCGCTGGCCCAGCAGGGCCTGCACTTGGTAGGCTGCTGCCAGGTTGCGCAGCAGGTTCAAGCTGGTGCCGCCGCCGACATCGCTGGCCGTGCACACCCGCACCCCAGCCTCGTGGGCCTGCCGCCAGTCGAACAAGCCGCTGCCCAAGAAGAGATTAGACGTGGGGCTGTGGGCCAGGGTGGCACCGGTGTCCTGCAGCCGGGCCCGGTCGTGTTCGTCCAACCAAATGCCGTGTGCCAAGACCGTCCGCGGGTGCAACAAGCCCCGGCCGTCGTAGACGTCGAGGTAGCTGCGCGCCTGCGGGAACAACTGTTGCACCCACTGCACCTCGGCCTGGGTTTCGGCGACATGGCTTTGCAGGTACAGGCTGGGGTCTTCCCGGCACAACGCAGCAGCCATGTCCAGCTGCTCGTCGGTGGAGGTGGGGGCAAAGCGGGGCGTGACGGCGTAGGCGCAGCGGCCAGTGCCGTGCCAGCGGCGGATCAAGCGCCTGCAGGCCTCCTGGGCGCCCTGCACATCATCCTGAAGTGCAGCCGGCACATGGCGGTTCATCAAGACCTTGCCGGTGATCATGCGCATGCCCTGCGCATGCGCGGCCACAAACAGGGCATCGGTTGCGGCTTCGTGCACCGTGGAAAAAGCCAAGGCGGCCGTCGTCCCATGACGCAGCAGCGCCTGCACAAAACGCTCAGCCCCGCGTTGCGCGACCCGTTCGTCGGCGTAGCGCGCCTCAGCCGGGAAGGTGTGGTCGTTCAACCAGGCCAGCAACTCGGTACCGTAGCTGGCCAACACATCCAACTGGGGTGCATGAACGTGGGTGTCGATGAGACCCGGCAGAACCAAACGCCCGCTGTGGTCCACCCGACGCCACTCGGGGCCCGGCGGCTCGGCTTGCACCGCCTCGATGCGCTGGCCGCGAACCAGCAGCCAGTGGTCAGGGCGCCAACGCAGCTGCGAAGGCTGCACCTGTCCCCAGGCCGGCTCACCCGTGAAGTCCAAGAGATCGCCGCGCAGGGCCCAGGTATCGTCTGCCATGGTGGGGCTTGATTCGGGTGCGAGGATAGCGCACACCGCCACCGCCGAATGCGCTACCGTACGCACATGGATGCTGTAACCCGACCGATCCGATTTCTGCACCAGGGCCAGGTGGTGCACGTCGAGGGCCTGCCGCCCACCACCACGGTGCTGAGTTGGTTGCGCGAACATGCCTCGTGCACGGGGACCAAAGAAGGCTGCAATGAAGGCGACTGTGGGGCCTGCACCGTGGC
>RGEP01000191.1 GCA_009918225.1 Betaproteobacteria bacterium
CTGGTGGGCGTGGACCCTGCAGGTTTGCCCTCGTACGCGTTCTACGGTGAAGGCTGTGCAGACCGTGCATTGAGCCCAGATATTTTGGAGCGGTGGCCGGCTGATGTGGATGCCATTCACCTGGGCTCCTACGCTGCCGTGGTGGGCCAGACCGCCCAAACCTTGCGCCTGCTGGTGGAGCGTGAACGGCATCGCAGCCTGATTGCCTACGACCCGAATGTGCGGCTGAATGTGCAGCCTGCGCTGGAGGTTTGGCGTGAGCAGCTGCAGTGGATGCTGCAGCGTGCCCACGTGTTGAAGGTCAGCGAGGAAGACTTGGGGCTCTTGTATCCCGGCCAAGCCTGGGAGCCGTGGGCCGCACAGGCGGTGCAAGCGGGCGTGCACCTGGTGGTGGTCACCCGTGGCGAGCACGGCGCCTATGCGCGAACGGCGTCGGTGAGCCTGCAGGTTCCGCCCGTGCCGGTACAGGTGGTGGACACGGTAGGCGCTGGGGACACCTTCCAGGCGGCGATGCTGACCTGGTTGGCCGAACAGGGCCGATTGAGCGCATCGGGCCTGCAGGGCCTGGATGCCCCTGGCTTGAATGCCCTGTTGGGCTTTGCTGCGCACGCTGCGGCCTTGACCTGCGGCCGTCGTGGCGCCGACCTGCCGCGCCGGGCGGACCTGCCGGATCTGCCAAATCTGCCGGGTGCTGTGCCCGCTCGAACCCCGGCGTAAGCCCCACTTGCAAACGATTGCATTTTCGGGCATGGTTCGGGCCATGATCCGATCGGTCAGAGCCCATGCCATGATGGCTGTGTTGGCGGCCATGGCGCTGTGGGCGTTTGCGCTGCCAGTGCCCGCATTTGCACAACACCCGTCTGTGCCAACCCTGCGCCCGCCGGTGGCCGCTCTGCTGCAATCGGCCCAAGCCCAGTTGGCTGCTGGCAAGCCCCAAGAAGCGATGGCCGCATTGCGTGACCTTGAACGCAAGGTGCCCGATACCTCGGCCTATGAGCGCTACATCGCGTTGCGCGTGCGCGCGGCGGTGATGGTCGCACTGGGAGATGAAGCGGCTGCGGCGGCCGACACCGAGGCCGCATTGGCTGCTCAACTGGCCACCCCCGAAGACCGCTTGGCGATGTGGGCCCAGTTGAGTGCGTTTGCCACCAAGCTCAACCGCCCAGAGGCCGCTTTGCAGTGGGCCACGGCCTATGTGCAGGCCGGCGGCCAGGACGATGCGGTGCGAGCAGCCCTGGTGCGCGCGGCCTTGGCGCTGGGCCAATGCAAGCCCGTGGTGGAGCAGTTGGCCGTGCTGGTGGCCAAGGCCGAGCGCCAGGGGCACAAGCCGCCGGAGGCCCAGCTCAGGGCCGCTGCAGCCTGTCAGGCCAAGCTCTCGGATGACGACGGCTACTACAGAGCCTTGGAACGGCTGCTTCAGCACTACCCGAGCAAGGCGTATTGGGCTGACGCCATCGCCCGGCTTCAGCGGCGCACGGGCTTTCACGACCGGCTCTTGCTCGACACCTTCCGTCTGATGCGCCATGTGGGCGTGTTGCAAGACCCCGACGACCTGATGAGCACCGCGCAGTTGGCCGTGGAGGCATCATTACCCGGAGAGGCCAAAGCGGTGCTGCAAGCGGGTTTTGAGGCGGGCATCTTGGGCAAGGGCCCAGGGGCTTCCGCACAGCAGGCGCTGTTGGCGCGTGCCCAAAAACTCGCGCAGGCCGACGCGGCGCAATTCGAAGAAGCACTGGCCCAGGCCCAGCGCCAAAGCGATGGCCGGCAGCTGTTTCTCTTGGGGCAGGCGGCTGTGTTCGAGGGCCAACAGGAGCGGGGTGTGCGCCTGATGGAAACCGCACTGGAGCGCGGCTTGGCGCGGCAGCCCGACGATGCCCGGCTGCGTTTGGCCGTGGGGCTGGCAGCCGTGGGCCGCCGGGCTGATGCGCTCCGTTTGTTCAGTGCAATGCCTGAACGCGACGGCCTGGCCGACCTGGCGCGCCTGTGGTTGCTGGCCCTGCGCTGACAGAGTTCTGATGTTGGCGCCATCTTTGCAACACCGCTTGTTGGGTGACCACCTCTGTGAGGTGCTGCGCAGCGGCCCTGCCGCGGGTGCCGATGCAGCCCTCTGGGGGCCCTTTGAGCGACGCCTGCGCCGCCATGTGGGCGACCTCTCCAATGCCTTGGCTGCCCTGTATGGCAGCCGCGAAGACTTCATGAGCGTCATGGAGCGTGTGGCCGGGACGGCCTGGGCCGGATGGGCCCAACGCCCAGCGGTCTGGCGTGAACTCGATCAGCGCCGCGAAGAGCGCCCGGATTGGTTCGCCGATCAATCCATGGTGGGGGCGGTGTGTTATGCCGACCTGTGGGCTGGGGGCTTAAAGGGCTTAAGGGCGCGCATCCCGGAGTTGCGTGAACTCGGTGTGAGCTACCTGCATGTGATGCCTCCATTCTTGTGCCCACAAGGCAACAGCGATGGGGGCTATGCGGTCAGCAGTTACCGGCAGGTGCAGCCGGGTTTGGGTGAACTGGAAGACCTGCGCGCCTTGGCGCTGGAGCTTCATGCCCAGGGCATCAGCCTGTGCCTGGACTTCATCTTCAACCACACCTCCAACGAACACGAATGGGCCCAAAGGGCGATGCAGGGCCAGTCCCCGTACGACGGGTATTTCCTGCTGTACCCCGACCGCACCCTGCCCGATGCCTACGACCGCACCGTGCGGGAGATCTTTCCTGACCAGCACCCAGGCGCCTTCACCCAGCTGCCCGATGGGCGTTGGGTGTGGACCACCTTCAACTCCTTCCAGTGGGACTTGAACTATGCCAACCCGCTGGTTTTCGACGCGATGGCCGCTGAGCTCTTGTTCATCGCCAACCTGGGCACCGAGATCCTGCGCATGGACGCGGTGGCCTTCGTGTGGAAGCAGCTGGGTACGCCCTGCGAGAACCTGCCTCAGGCGCACCAGCTGATCCGGGCTTACAACGCCTTGGCGCGGATTGCCGCGCCCAGCCTCTTGTTCAAGTCCGAAGCCATCGTGCACCCCGACGAAGTGGTTCGATACATCGACGCGCAAGAGTGCCAGCTGTCCTACAACCCCCTGCAGATGGCCTTGCTGTGGAATTCATTGGCCACCCGCGAGGTCAACCTCTTGCAGCAGGCGCTCACCGAGCGCCATCAACTGCCACAGGGCACCAGCTGGGTGAACTATGTGCGCTGCCACGATGACATCGGCTGGACCTTTGCCGATGAAGATGCGCAGCGACTGGGCATCAATGGGTACGACCACCGGCAGTTTCTCAACCGCTTTTACGTCAACCGCTTCCCCGGCAGTTTTGCCCGCGGCGTGCCCTTTCAAGACAACCCGGTGACCGGTGACTGCCGCATCAGCGGAACCTGTGCCTCGCTGTGCGGCCTGGAGCAGGGCGACCCGCTGGGGCCGGCGCGCGTTTTGCTCTTGCACGGCGTGGCCATGGCCGCAGGCGGCATTCCCCTGATCTACCTGGGCGATGAAGTGGGCATGCTCAATGACTACGGCTACCGGCACGATGCGGATAAAGCCGCCGACAGCCGTTGGGTCCACCGCCCGGCGCGGCCACAGGCCCGCTACCAAGAGGCTCAACAAGCCGGCACCGATGCCCAGCAGATTCATGGCGGGCTGCGGCGCCAAATTCAGGCACGACAAGGCCTGCCAGGGCTGGCAGGCAACGAGCTGATCAGCTTTTGGACCCACAACCCCCATGTCTTGGGTTTCTTGCGTGGCCACGGTGACCAGCGGCTCTTGGTCTTGGCCAACTTCTCTGAGCACAGCCAGGCCATCGCATCCGAGGTGTTTTCTGGTGGGCCCGCACAGGCTGTGGATGCCCTCAGCGGCCAGAAGATGGCACTGGCCCAGGGTCTGAGCCTGCCGCCCTATGGGCTGCTCTGGCTGAGCTACCCCACCCCATAAACAAAGAAAAACCGCCTGGGCCTTTCGGCCGAGGCGGTGGAGGCTTTCCTCCCCTAGGCTGCTGCGGCACCCCTTTCAGGGCTGCCGCAGTGCCTGGGGTCAGAAGCTGTACTTCAGCGTGGCCCGGGCCGAGCGGCCGTTGATGGCGCGCGCCACGTACAAGGGGTTGTTGCCAAAGTTGTT
>RGEP01000192.1 GCA_009918225.1 Betaproteobacteria bacterium
CAGGATCTGCTGGTCGTACTTGAAGGTGCGGGTGCCGGCCCAGGTGGCGGTCACCTTGTTCTTGCCCTCATCCAGCAAACGCCAGCTCAGGTCGTAGTCCACGCCGTTGGTGGAGGTGAAGTTGAAGTTGCCGTACTGGCGGATCAGGCCAATGATCGGACCGCTGTTGGCCACGCCCGGCAACCAGGTGGACGGGTTGGAGTCGCGCAGCACATAGGCCGCATTGGCCGACTGGTTGGCGATGTAGGCGTTCATGATGTCCAGGCCACGCTGCACCCGGATTTCGTTGTAGCGGTCGAACTGCCAGTAGTCCAGCGACAGGTCCACGCTCCGGTTGGGCGACAGGATGAAGCCGAAGGTCGCCGAACGCGAGGTTTCGGGCTTCAGGTCCGGGTTGGCGCTGACCACCGTGGGCAGGCTGCCCGGGTTCTGGCCCGCACCGACAGCCGAGAAGCCCAGCACGTTGCAGTCACGTGCAGCGAAGGGCGAAGCGGTGCCCGCCAAGCTGACCGGGCTGGCCGGGTTGCTGGAGTTGCAGCGGATGGGGTCGAAGACGCGCTGGTCCTGGTTGGTGTGGAAGGACACCGCGTAGGAGTTGCTGATCTGCGAAATCGACGGTGCCCGGAAGCCCGAAGCCAAGGTGCCGCGCACCGACAGGGTGGACTTGATCGGGTCCCACTTGAAGCCGGCCTTGCCGGTGGTCGCGTTGCCGAAGTCCGAGTACGACTCGGTCCGTGCAGCCACTTGACCTTCCAGGTTCTTCATCAAGGGCAGGCGGAACTCAGCGAAGGCCGCCTTGGAATCGCGCGAGCCCGAAGTGCCGTTGGCCACCAAGCCGATGTAGTCGCCCTTCTGGTAGTTGGCATCCGGCACCGACGACAGCTCTTCCCGGCGGAACTCAGCGCCCACGGCCACGGCGGCATTGCCACCGGGCATGCGGAACAGGTCACGCGAGGCACGCACATCGGTCGACAGGATCGACGAAGAGCCCTTGATCGTGGCGTCGGCGGTGATCGAGCGGATGGCCTCGGGCGTGTTGATCTTGCCGAAGCGGTAGGCGCCGCCGTTGGGGCCAATGGCCGCGGTCAGGCCGGAAGACAACATCCGGTTGGTGCGGATGGAGCTGTTTTCCATCTTGCTGTAGACCACGGCGGCGTCGATGTCCCAGGCGCCTGCGGTGCCCATCAGGCCTGCGGTGAAGCGGGTGGACTGAAGGTCCGAGATGGCCTGCTGGGGAATGTCCTCGAAGCGGTACAGCAGCTGCACCGGCTGGGCGTTGGCGGTGCCGCGTGTGGGGTTGTCCGGGTGGGTGGCCGGCAGCACGATGGCGCTTTGGGCCAAGAAGGTGCCGTTGACCAGGGGCCAGGTCACGGCGCGTGCAGCGGTGCTGGCCGTCCACACGGTGGTGGTCAGGGCGTAGGGCGAGAAGTTCTCCACCGTCTTGGTCTTGGACAGCATCACGTCGGCGTAGGCTGTCCAGTCCTTGTTCAGCGCCAGGGTGCCGCGCAGCGAGCCGTTCAGGCGGTCTTGAGCCGCGATGTACTCCAGGTCGTTGTCGGTGTTGTAGCGGCACATGCCGTTGGGCATGGACGGGGTGCTCGTCAGATAGCCCGGCAAGCGGGCGGGCACGCCTTGGCCCACGGTGCGGTCAGCCGGGCAGCCGGCCAGGGCGCCCAGGAACAGGGGGCCTGACGAACTGCTGCCGGCAATCACCTGGCCGTCTGGCAGGGTGCGGGTGGCCGGGTAGGCGGTCGGCACCGAGTAGTAGTTGCTGTACAGCGCGGCCACGGAACTGGGCGAGAAGCGCTCCAGGCTGCCGGCCGAAGTGGTCAGGTAAGACTGGTAGTCGGCGAAGCGACCACGGTCGGTCAACTGAGACAACATCACGTTGCCGCGGCTGGTGACTTCCAAACCACCGAACACATTGAAGCCCTTGGAGTCCAGGCCGCCAAAGCCGAAGGTCAGGTTGGCCGACTTCGTGGGGCCCACGCGCTTGTCGTTGGCGCTGTAGGTGGTGGAAATCTCGGCGCCTTCGTACTCGCGCTTGAGCACATAGTTCACCACGCCCGCCATGGCGTCTGAGCCGTACATGGCCGAGGCGCCGTCCTTGAGCACTTCTACGCGGTCGATCGCGCCCTGGGGCAGCGAGTTCACGCTGATCAGCGAGCCGCGGCCGAAGTTGATGTCCACGGCGGCAACCGGGGCGACCCGGCGGCCGTTGATCAGCACCAGGGTGCCTTGCGAGCCGAAGCCGCGCAGCGAGTAGGTCGAAATGCCGCTGACGAAGCCGGTGCCGTAGCCGTCCTGGATGGACGAGTTGTCCACATAGGACTTGGACTTCAGGAACTCCTCCACCGTGGCGTAGCCCGATGCGCGGATGTCCTCGCGGGAGATCACTTCCACCACCGATGGGGTTTCGCGGTCGGTGCGCTTGATCAGCGAACCGGTCACTTCCACGCGCTCGGGCGGGGAAACGGTTTGGGCAGTGGAAACGGAGCAGACCACGGCAGCAGCGGTGGCCAGTGCGGAGAGTTTGAGCTTATTCACGGTGATGCAGGTAGATGAACCAAAACATCAAGTATTCACAACATCCCCGTGAATCCATCGAATAAGGCGCATCCAGACTCAAGATTTGTTGGCTGCGCCCAACGAATTCGCGCGCTGGGGCGCCAAGAGGGCCTCTATTGCCCGGGTTAACCCTTGAGCAGCTTTTCCTCCGCCAGGGCCAGCGCCTGCGGCAGGCCCGACAGCACCAAGGTGTCGTCGGCCTGCAGCACCAGGGCTTCATCAGGCCGCAAGACCGAGCCGCCTGCATGGCGCACCGACACCACCTCCACCCCCATGGCGTGTAGCGCCAAGTCCCCCAGGCGCTGGCCGATCACCGCCGATGCCGATGGCAAGCCCACGGTCAGCAGCCGCGCCTGGTGCAGCTCTTCCACCGTATCGTCGTCTGCGCCGTGGAAGTAACCCCGCAGCAGCCCGTATCGGGCATCCCGCGCATCCCGCGTCATGCGGATCACGCGGCGCATGGGCACGCCCACCAGGGCCAGGGCATGTGAGGCCAACATCAGCGAACCCTCGATGGCTTCGGGCACCACCTCGGTGGCGCCGGCGGCGCGCAAGCGTTCCAGGTCGGTGTCGTCGATCGTGCGCACCAACACCGGCACCTTGGGAGCGTGCTCGCGCACCAGCTGCAAGATCTTCAGCGCTGATGGGGTGTCGTGGTAGCTCACCACCACCGCGCTGGCCCGGGCCAGGCCTGCGGCCATGAGGCTTTGGATGCGCGCGGCATCGCCAAAGACCACGCTCTGGCCGGCCGCGGCCGCCTGTCGAACCCGATCGGGGTCCAGGTCCAAGGCCATGTAGGGAATGGTCTCGCGCTCCAGGATGCGCGCCAGGTTCTGACCGCTGCGCCCGTAGCCCGCGATGATGATGTGCGCTTCCGTGCGCATGCTCTTCTTGGCAATCGAGGTGAGCTGCACCGATTGCAGCAGCCAGTCGCTGGCCACCAGGCGCGCCACGATGGCGTTGCTGTACAGAATCAGGAACGGCGTGGCCAGCATGGACAACACCATCGAAGCGAGCACCGGGCTGACCCACTGCGGGTCGATCAGCTGTTGTTCAGCCCCCAGGGTCAGCAACACAAAGCCGAATTCACCGGCCTGCGCCAGGTACAGCCCGGTGCGCAAGGCCACACCGGTGGGTGCCCGAAAAATCCGCGCCAAGGCGGTCACCAGGGCTGCCTTGGCGAGCACCGGCCCCAGGGTCAAGAGCAGCACCAGCCCCCACTGCTCCAGGATGGGCCGCCAATCGAGCTTCATGCCGATGGTGATGAAGAACAGGCCCAGGAGCACATCGTGGAAGGGCCGGATGTCGGTCTCCACTTGGTGCTTGTATTCCGTTTCGGCGATCAGCATGCCCGCCAGAAACGAGCCCAGGGCCAGCGACAGTCCCGCGTGCTCGGTCAGCCAGGCCAGGCCCAGGGTCACCAGCAGCAGGTTCAGCACAAAGAGCTCTTCGCTCTTGCGCCGGGCCACCAAGGTCAGCCACCAGCGCATCAGCTTCTGCCCTCCGGCCAGCAGCAGGGCCAGCACCAAGG